>NZ_JAYSJZ010000056.1:0-52797 GCF_043726815.1 Lacisediminihabitans sp. | reverse complement strand
CCCACATCCCAACAACTCAAACCACGTCGAAAAAACACCACTCAACAAAGCGGACCGGTGGATTCAGGCTAAGTTGCACTTTGCGCGCGAGGTTGTGGGCATGCCGCTCGACGAACCGATAGAAAAGCCACGAGGCAGCTATAGCTACGGGAATCGAAACCGCAATCGACCAACGTGCGTCGTGGAAGAAGAACGCACCCGCGATGATTATCGGCTCGTGGATCAGGTAGAGGGCGAATGAGACGCGTCCCAACCACAGAAAGGGGGCGCGGGTTAGAACCCATTTTGCTGGTCGCCAAAAAGCGGCGCTCAAGATGACGAGCGTTACGCCGAGCAATGCAACGGGACCCGCGACTGACCGTAGCCATGATCCGTGAGTTACAGGCAAGACAAGCCAGTATCCGATCGTTAGCAAGAGTCCGCCCATCATCGCTGCAGCCCACATCGCGTTGGCGAATCGCCTGGCGGACCACCGGCTGGCTGCCGCGTCGACGAGGTCCCAGCGAGACCCGAGAGCTGTGCCGATCGCGAACATCGGCAAGTACATCAAGACGGGGAGTTGGAGCATGAAGCCGAGGAGAGTGAGCGCCAGACCAGCCGCGAGTTGCATCGTGAAGCGAAGCCGCTGCGCTGCGAACAGATAAGCGGGGAGAAGAAGCGAGAAGAGCACTTCCCACTGGAGCGACCACAGCGGGCTGACTGTTCGCGAGACGCCGCTCAGAAGGAGCATGTCCTGCACGAGAGTGGTCGGAGTGAAACCTCGGGGCCGGGACTGGAGCCAAGCGCTGGGGTCGTTCCCCGATCGCGGAACGAGCGCGATGAGGGCAGCGGCCAGGATCACCGCGGCTATCACTGGCAGATAGAGGCGCAATAGTCGGCTCGGAAAATACGCCGCCCAGGAGAACCCATTCCTCAGCGCTGGCAGCGCGAGAACTATGCCTGAGAGTACAAAGAACAAGTAGACGGCTTCCGTACCTGCCCACGCAAGGTGCAGCGGAGTGTACACAAGGAGCCGGGCAATCGACCCACTAACGGGTTCTTCCGAATAATACGGTTGAGCCAACTGGGGAACAGTGAGGAGGGCGTGGTGCATGACCACCACGGCGGCGGATGCGCCACGTAGACCGTCCAACGAGGAAAGCCGCGGCGAAGCCGGTGCCGACACTTGGACTGCGTGCAACTTCGTCACCCGACCCCTTTCCCAAAATCACTTAATAGTCGAAGAGCAATCGAAGCCGAGAGCGTGAGAGAGTCAGTGCCTGAGGCGATCCAATGTTTCCGCGAAGTTGGACAGTTGCGCCGTTGCATAACGCTCCAAAGCTCGGTCGGTACGACGCCGTGCCTGGCTGGGTGCGTCGATCTCTCCTCCATAGATCTCCTGAAGTATCGCGGCGATGGCCGACGGCGTGCCGCCGGTCGACTCCTGGAGCAGGTCGCCCGCCAGAGGCCTCAGCTTTCTGAGGGCCTCGCTCTTCTGAGTGACGACTACGGCACCCGCAGCCAGGCCCTGCCACACTTTGTTTGCTATTACGCTTAGCGCCTTGGGGCTTGACCCGAAGATTCCGAGCACTACATGGTGTTGCCGGATAATTCCGAGTAAATCGTTTTCGCCGACCGGTTCCACAAACGTGAAAACGTCACTCAGCCCCAGATTCTCAACCAACTGTTCCGCTTCGGCGCGGTCGCGCCCACCACCGACCAGGGTAAGCCGCACGTCCAGTTCCTCGGGAAGGAGACCGATTGCGCGGATCACATTCGGCAACCCGTGAAGCGGTATGTAGTTGCCGTAATACAGAATCCGTAGCGGGCTGTTCGCGTGCCGCACGGCAACAGCGGTGTGATCCGGTCGAGCCCAGTCTGGTGCGCCTACCGGGATTGCGATAGGCAGAGCCTTCGCGCCCAATTCTGTCTGAAGCATGCGCGCTCGCATTTCGGTATCTGTGATGAGCAGGTCGGCAACCTTCACGGCGAACCGATCGATTGCTTGCCACACGCGCGCGGATGGTGAGCCTGCCCTCTCCGGCGCATAGTCGAGAATTCGGGTCTCGTGAAGTCCCACGAACCAGTCGACCACGAGCAAAGCCCGACTCTTGCGAGCCACCAGCCACGCGATCCACGCATACTGCAGAGAGAACTCCGCCAAGATTACGACATCGACATCCGCGGTGTTTCGGAAGAGAACGCCGGCAAGATGAAAAGCATTGCGAGCATATCCGCGACTTGCGTCGATAGCCTCGACGACGAGTTCGTAACCCGCCTCATTCGCGAGATAACTCCGTATCCGACGGTTTCGCGGATACGACTCGTCCGTCACGGCGAAGTAGATCGCCTTTCTCATCGCTGCTTCCCGTCGCTCAAATCAAAGATGTCTGGTTCGGGTTGCAGCTTTTGCAGGCTCTTGTTGAGCACGAAGAGTTGCACAGCAAGAACCACGCATTCCGCGGCCAGTTCACCCAGCAAGGCGCCCTCCGCCTTGAAGATCGAACCGAGGGCCAGGATGAGCGTGAGACCGGTCACAGCGCCTGCGATGGCACTGATCGCGATCCAGCCCACCCGGTCCAAGTTGACGAGCCCGAGGCCACCTGTCGCTCGGGAAGTGCACACGACGAGCACCAGAGCCCCGCCCGTGAGAGCCAGCAGAGGCGTCACCTCGACAGATCCGGTGAAGACTACCTGCGACGCCCACGGGGCCAAAAACGCGTAGCTTGTACCTGCGGCGACACCGAGCGCCAAGTTCAGGAGTATCGCTCCGAGAATCCGGTCTCGACGGCTCCGCGGAGAGAGCGTGGCGCCCAACCAACCCTGCAAGCTATTTGGAACACTTTGCAGCACGGCGAGAGTCATCCTCATTAGGCGCTCTGCCGCCGAGAACTGCGCAACGACACCGGGTGCGACGATCGCCACCAGTACGGTCGGAAGCGCCATGTACAGGGCACTGACCGCCCGTCCGCTCAATGCATTGCCCTGCGCACGAATGGTCGGCCAGATCTCAGCAAGCGCAATTCTCGGGTGTTCGTGTGGGATGCGGCGAATTGACCGCCAGGCAAGGAGGGGCGCCCCGAGGGAGACCAGAAGCGAGAATAGCGGGCTAATCCACAGTGGTGCGCCAAAGAGGAGAAGAACCGAGCTGGCGACCACGGCGACGACTCGTGGGAGGGAGTCCACGAGCAATATCTTGGTCGGCTGACCTGTGCCGAGAAAGTACCAGTTTGGGGATACTCCAACGGCAGCGGCACTGAGGGTTGCCAGGATAGCCACGTCCGAATAGGGGGCCCCGGGGATGAGCGGCACCAACAACAACACCGGGAGGCACGCGACGAAGACGACCGATCGGGTGATAAGTGCCAAAAGAAACAAGCGGGGACGATCGTCAGACTTAGTGCGGGCGGCAAGTTGAGGGCCTGTGAGCCCCCAGCCCAATTCCACCAGAACGGCCAGGCCGGCTCCCAAAGAGAGACCTACTGCGACGGATGCCCACCCCCTGCTACCAAACATGAGGGTGATTGCTGGGATCGACAGGAGAGGGGTGGCGGCGCCGATCATCGGTATCGAAGCAAACGCGGCGAATTTGCGAATTCTGCGCCAGGTGGGTCTCATCGTGCTTTAGAGAATCGTGATGTCAGCGAACTGAATCGAATGCCCGGATTCTCGAGTGACCTCTCCGTCCCATAACCGTAGGCCAGAGCGACGACGAACAAGGTGGCACTCAGTCGCCAGCTCAGCGCATCGTAAGCGAAGAATCCAAGGACGATGAAGACGATCAAAAGTCGGGAGAGCTGATTCCCGCGTCTCAATCCCAGCGCAATGGCGGCAATCAATAACAACAAGCCGATCAATCCCACACTCGCGATCGTACGCACGAATTCTTCGTCGAATACGTCGATTCCTGCCACGCCGTGAACAACTCCGGATCGAATGAGGACACCCATGGATTGATAGCCTCTGCCGAACAGGAAGTCTGCGGCGTTGCGTTTCAGCAGGTTAGCCGCGGTCTCGAGGATTCCCAGCCGATGCAGGACCGAATCAGAAGTCAACAGCGCTCGATCGCCGGATGTGAGCACAACTACCAGAGTGGTCACGGCACCAACGACGATCACCGCGAGGACCGGGATCAGGATCCTGAGCCGATGGCGCAGGGCAAGGAGTGCCCAGAGGGCAATCGCGGCGCCGACGCCGAGAAGTGCCGATCGAGTGCCGCTAAGGAGCATCCCGACGAAAGCCAGTGCGGCTGCCGAGTACAGGAGCGCGGATTTCCGGCGCACGGCGAACCAGAGACAGACGATCAAGGCGAAGCCCAGCAGCACGCCGTAGGGGATCGGCTGGGAGGTGGATCCCATCGCCCGACCCGCGAGAAACGGAACAATCGAGTTCACTCTGTTAGCGATAACGTCCGTGCCGTTGGCTCGCGGCCACATTGCCTTGAGGCCCAAGAACTCCTCCGCTAGTCCCAGGAGCACTTCGAACACGATGACGATGGCCAACAACGGAAGCAGGAAGTTCGTGTGGCGCTTTGCCGCTCCAACCACGGCGACCGCGAGCAGCGAAAGTAGCGCTCCGGTACCGAGGTTGAGCAGCACGAGCTTGATCGGGGAGCCGACAGACCCCACGGTTGCGCACCACAGCGTGAAGAAAATCAGCACAAGAGGCAGGGGGGCTTGTTTCAACGTCCTCCAGTCTCGAAGTAGGCCGAACGCGAGAACGAGAATCGCTCCCACAACAGCGGCGACTGCGACCGGCGCGGAGGTCGCGAATGAGGGCACCATTATCGCCATCACCAGAGCGGTCGTAACTGAAGCCCAGAGCGCGCACTCTAGCTTCACCTTCCAGACCACGATTAGACCAGCAAGGAAGATTATTGATGGCACCGCGACGGCGAGATATTTCAATGTTCTACGCCCTCGTCTTCACAGCGGCGAAAGCTTGGCCATATTGATCAGAGACCGATTCGGCAGGCGCGTTTATCGACACCGGATGCACCGGCAGACCCGTGGCGACGGCTTCCGTCATCGCCGTCGCCCACGCGGCAGCGCTCAGGTGATCATCGACCAGCGCACCGCGACCGCCGTAGATGTCGAACACCTCCGGTAGTCCGCCGGTGCGCGATGCGAGCAGGGGAGTGCCGCTGAGAAGCGCCTCTGCTGCGGTGCGACCGAACGGCTCCGCCCACTGCGTCGGCACGATCGCGCAGTCGACGTCGGCGTAGAACTCGGCCGGGACGACGGTGCCCACGAAGGACAGGCGCGGATCTCTCACGGCAGCAGCACGCAGGCGCGCCAGGTCGTCGTCGGTTCCGCTTCCCGCGATGCGAACGCGGATCTCTCGGCCGCCGATTCTTTCGGGGAGCAACGAAAGCGCGTCGACGATTCGCCAGGTGCCCTTGTCGTCACCCACGCGGCCGAGCACCCCGAAAGTAAATTCGCCGGAGGCGGGGCGCGGCGATCGCGGCTGCTGCAGCGCCGAGAGGTTCGGGTCGTTGTAGATCGTCTGCGACCTCTCGCCGGCACGGATCGTGCCATACCCCCGGTGTCGCTCGATGATGTCGTCGCTCACGCCGACAAAGAGATCCGGCCGACGCCGTGAAAGCCGAAATGGCGCCTTGCTCACGCGGCAGGGCAGATGAGTCGGGCTGCAGGGCGCCCCGTTACGCCAGTGCGTGCTCGCCATGCAGGAGAGATAGAAGTCCCGTGTCGTGTGCACAAGGGGAACCCGGCCGGCGGCACGCCACCCGAGCCATCCGAATCCCGCAAGATTGTTGGCGTGGATCACGTCGGGAGCGAACTCGCGGAACTCCCGCTTCAGAAACCGATAGGTGGCAAGGCGCGCAACCTCCTGCACGTGCCAGCGCAGCTTGCCGAGCCGGGTGGCGTTCTTCCCCTCGGTGGAGAATGGCCGGAAGGCAACAGACGGGAATCTGCGCACCTGCACGCCGCCGTCCAGTTCGAGTCGACCGTCGCCGTTCTCGGGGCCGAGGCAGAGCACCCTCACCTCGTTGCCGGCCGCCACCAGACCCTTGGCGAGCTCCTGCACGGAGCGTTCGGCGCCCCCGATGACGTTCGGTGGATACGAGGTCGAGACGATAGCGATCCTCATCCGGCGATCACGCCCGTGATGATCTGCGCGGTGCGCGCCCAGGTGTACCGCTTCACGTTTTCCAGGCCACTCTCGATCACGGTCTCCCGCATCCCGGGAATATTCTGCAACTCGGCGACGAGTCGCGCGACGGCCTCGGGATGGTCGGGGTCGAACATGAGCGCCGATCCCTGCGTGATCTCGGGAAGCGACGACCGGTCGGCACAGATCACCGGGCATCCGCGTCCCTGCGCCTCGACGACGGGAAGCCCGAACCCCTCATATAGCGAGGGGAAGACGAGCGCCGTGGCGTTGTCGATGAGCCAGCAGACCTCCGCATCGGAGAGGCGTCCCGCCACGAGCAGATTGGCCGGGGCCTCGGAGAGCCCTGACGCCGCGCCGAACACCTGCGACTTTCCGGCCGCGCCGACAACGACGACGTTCGTGCCGGCGATGCTGAGGGCGTGCGTGGTCGGAAGCAGGTTCTTGCGAGCCGCGAGCGTGCCGATGCAGAGCACGTAGTCGCTCGGCAGGTCGAGTCGGGGCCGCTCGGGAATCGCCCGCGTCGCGTGGTCGGCACCGCAGGGCGCGACGGTAAGGCGGGATCGGGGCACACGCACGACCTCGGCGATCTCGTCCGCGCTGAATTCGGAGATGGTGAACACGTGCCGTGCTGTCCTCGACAGCACCCGGTAGAGCACCGTGTACCAGGCGACGAAACCGCGACTGAAGGTGCGCGGATACCGGAAGACGCTCGCGTCGAACAGCACGACGGATTGGTTGCGACGAATCAGCGGGGCGGGCCCGCTGAGGTTGAGGAGGTGGGTGCCCAGCGTCGTCAACGGGAGCGCGATCTGTTCGAAGAACATTCCCGTTGCGCGCGAGCGGATCACCTTCGCGCTGGCCGCCCAGTCGGGCAGAACCGCATCGGCTGGGACCCGGAGTTCCACATCCATGTCTCCTGCCGCGACGAGCTCACGAGTGACCTCTGCGGCGTAGCGCTCGGTGCCCGTCAATTCCTTGGCCATCCACCGACAGTTCACCGCTACCCTGGTGCGCCTGTTCCCGATCAACACAGTCCCCACAGTCCCCTCACCCGGTGCCGATGCACTCCTAAGCTGGGGAAATCTCAAATAACGACGTTGTCACGAGCGTGTGCCGGTGTCAACTTTGTCCCAATCTTCGCACAGCGGGTCAGGGAGGCTAGAACGCTGGGTCTGCGGCGCGGCTTGGCCGGCACCGCCGTCTGATTGACTGTCTGAAGCTGCGCCAGGTCGGCCGCCGGAACGTATGGAGCAATACATGAAGATCTCGGTCATCGGATGCGGGTATCTCGGAGCGGTGCACGCGGCGGCGATGGCCAAGCTCGGGCACGATGTGGTGGGCATTGACGTGGACGCCGGGAAAATCGCGCAGCTCTCCGATGGCCGACCACCGTTCTTCGAGCCCGGTCTGCCCGAGATCCTCAGCTCTGCACTGGCATCCGGCCGTCTGCGCTTCAGCACCGACATCGCCGAGGTTGCGGGTTCGCGCGTGCATTTTGTCGCCGTCGGCACGCCACAGCGCGACGGGAGCAACGCAGCGGACATGACGTACGTCGACTCCGCCGTCGACGCCCTCCTGCCCCATCTCGCTCCCGGCGACATCGTGGTGGGCAAGAGCACGGTGCCGGTCGGGTCCGCGGCACGCCTCGCCGGCGTGATCGACGAATCCGGAAGCGGAGCGGTGCTCGCCTGGAACCCCGAGTTCCTGCGCGAAGGTTTCGCGGTGCTCGACACCATGTCGCCGGACCGCCTGGTCTACGGCGTCGCCTCCGGCGACGACACCGCGGTCGCTGCGTTGAACGAGGTGTACGCCACCGCGATCGCAGCGGGCACGCCGGTCGTCGTCACCGACTTTGCGACGGCCGAACTTGTCAAGGTGGCGGCCAACGCCTTTCTCGCCACCAAGATCTCATTCATCAACGCCATGGCCGAGATCGCCGAGGTCACCGGAGCCGACGTCACCCAGCTTGCCGACGCACTCGGCTTCGACAACCGCATCGGCCGTCGCTTTCTGAACGCGGGCGTGGGGTTCGGCGGCGGATGCCTGCCCAAGGACATTCGCGCCTTCACCGCGCGCGCGGAGGAGCTCGGCCGCGGTGAGTCCGTCGCGTTCCTGAAGGAGGTAGATCAGATCAACCTGAGGCGGCGCCAGAGAGTCGTCGATCTCACGGTGCACGCCCTCGGCTCGGTGGTGAACGAGAAGAAGGTGGCGGTGCTCGGCCTCGCCTTCAAGCCGCATTCCGACGACGTTCGCGACTCACCGGCCCTCGATGTCGCCGTGCAGTTGCGTGGGCTCGGGGCCAACGTCATCGCGACGGATCCGCAGGCCATCGAGAACTCACGGGCACGGCACCCTCAAATCGCCTACTCCGCCGATATCGCGGAAACGCTGAGGGATGCGGATGCCGTGGTGCTCGTCACCGAGTGGCCGGAGTTCGCCGGCATCGACCCCGTGTGGGCTGCGGGCCTGGTGCGCAACCCTACGATCATCGACGGACGGAACAAGCTCGACGCCGCCGCCTGGCGTGCGGCGGGCTGGACCTACCATGGGCTGGGTCGCCCGTAGGGCTACTCTTCGACGGGCGGCGGCGGCCCTGCCGCGGCAAACGCCTTGCGCCAACTCAGCTCCCGGGCCGCCTTCACGCAACAGACCACGAAGGTGAGCCAGCCGAACTCCACGAGCAGGGAGCTCTCGGCGAGCCCGGTGGTGAGCAGTACCACCAGCACGAGGGCCGGCCAGGCGTAGACGAAGCTGCGCTGGCGGGAGGCGAGCAGCCAGGAACGGATGAAGGTGAGCCCCACGAGGCCGACGAAGGCGAACAGGCCGATCAGGCCGAGCTGGAACCACACGTCGAGGTAGGCGTTCAGGCCGGAGGTGGGGATGCGGTCGAAGTAGTTGGGAAACACCTGGAACGGGGGAACGTCCTGGCGCCAGTGGCCCACCCAGCCCCAGCCCTCGAGCTCGTGCGCCGGGATGAGCACGCGCATGGGCCGCCACAGCGCCAGCCGCTTGTTGAGCTCGTTGCTCGCGCTGAGGGCGTTGATGATGGGCGTGCGGGCCGCCCAGGCGACGGCGGCCACGGTGATGGTGGCGGCGAGCAGGCCGATCTGCCAGAACCGCTTGCTCTCGGCGGGCACCCGGCGCAGCCCGAAGAGCGCGAGGGCGGCCACCAGCACGATGATGAAGCTGCCGAACGCGATCGGCGATCGGGTGAGCAGCAGCAGGAGTCCGGCGAGCACGAGAGACCCGATCGAGACCCCCCGGCGCACGGACTGCGTGCGCAGCTCGGTGCCGAAGGTGACGATCGCGATGAGGGCGATCACGCCGAGCTGGTTGCGGGTGCCGAAGATGCCCTGGATGGGCCCGAACTCGGCGAGGTTGCCCTGGACGCCCAGAAAGTTGATCGGGGCGTCGATGAGCACGCCCGAGAAGATCTCGAGCACGAACGAGAGCACGAGGGCCACCCGCAGCACGTCGCCGAACGCCCGCGCGATCTGGATGGTGTCGCGGTTGAGCGCGATGTAGATGCCGAGCATGGTCGTGGCGCCGAGGTAGACCACGCTGCCGAAGGTGGCCCACTGGTACTGGCTCCAGAACACCGAGATGGCCGCCCAGCCCACGAAGACGAGCAGGGAGATGGGCAGGATGCCGTGCCACTCGATTCCCTCGCGTCTGGCCACGAACGACAGCGAGGCGAACAGCACCTGCACGGCGAGGATGCCGATCAGCCCCGCCCAGCCGATGAGCTGCTGCAGGAAGAGGGCGCCCAGCTCGCTGCCGATGATCGTGAGGGTGAGCGCGGCGGCGAACCGCGGCGAGCCGAAGAAGTTCTTGCCGGCGGCGAGAATCTGGTGGGGTGGGGGAACCTGCGTCATGCTGTCTCGCGTTCCGCGATCGACGGCTCGGCCGCCAGCGGGGTCAGCTTGGTCTTGACCGCCCAGATCACCAGCAGCATCCAGCCGCCCTCGAGCAGGATGCGGCTCTCGGCCACGCTCTGCACGAGCTGCGCCGTGAGCATGAGGATCGGCAGCAGAGCAACCCAGGTGAGCCGGCCCGGTTCGCCCGGCTTGGTGATGACGCCGTCGGTGGCCATGATCCACGAGCGCAGCAGGGTGGTGAGCACGAGGGCCGCGAACACCACGAGTCCCACGATGCCCACCTGCAGCCACACGTCGAGCCACGCGTTGTGCGCGTGCGCGACCGCGACCCCGCCGCGCCTGATGAGTCCCTTGAAGGGGGCGATCCACGGGATCCAGTAGCTCAACCAGCCCCAGCCGAAGGCCGGTCGTTCGGTGGCCAGGCCGATCACCTTGTCCCAGATGCCCTGCCGGCCGGTGAGGGTGTCGCTCTTGCCCAGCACGCTGAGGATGGGGTTGCGCAGCAGGAAGCCCACCGCGGCGAGCACCAGCACGCCGGCCCCGACTCCCGCGTAGGCGAGCCGGCGGGACCTGGCCCGGCGCACCACGAGAACCGCCACGGCCACGACGGCCACGACGAGCACTCCCACGAGGATGGTGGCGGATCGGGTGAGGCCGATGGTGAGCACGGCCACGCCGACCCAGAACCAGCCCCATCCACGCCCCACCCGACGCGAGGCGAGCTGGATCGAGAACACGATGAGTCCAAGCAGGGCCGCCATGCCCAGCAGGCTCGAGTTGCCGAGGATGCCCTGGATCTTGCCGCTCACGAAGAGCAGGTTGCGGGACCAGTAGAGCAGCGCCGCCGGGTGCGCCTCCGGGGCCACCCAGATCGGGTAGATCGGGTGCCGGATGAACGCCGACACGACGAACTCGAACAGGAACGACAGGCCGAGGATGGCGCGGAACACCCAGCCGAGCACCGTGAGCAGCTGCGTCCAGCTGAGGGTGATCACGATCGAGACGGCGGCGGCCGTGGTCACGAGCTGCACGGTCGCGCCGAGCGCGCTGTACAGCGGGTAGAACGACCAGGCGACGGAGGCCGTGGTCACCAGCAGGAACGCCAGAAGCGTGTACGGCAGGCCGCTGAGGCGGAGCTTCGCACGATTGCGCACCAGGAGCACGATCGAGATCGCCACGATCACCGCGACGATCGCCCCGTAGCCGTACCAGGAGAGGGAGTTGCGCCAGAAGTCGCCGGCGAGCCCGGTGAACAGCACGAAGCCGGCGAACCCGAGACGGAATCCGCGACTATCGAGTATCTCCATCCCCACAGGCTATTCGCTGGAGGGCTGACAGTACGCCCGGGCGCGGCCTCGCGGCGGATTGTCCGGCCGCGTTCTGCCGGGCAGCAGGGGCGACACCTGCCGGCAGGGTGCGAGCCGTCCTCAGCTCGGATGGCTGGGGCGCTTGGTACGCTCGTGCTCTCGAAGAGAGGATGACGGACAACTATGTCGGGTGAACCGCCGAAGAGTCGCGTGCGGGTCGGGCTGGCCGCAATCGCGCTTGCCAGTTGCCTCGCCATTGTGTTGACGTTGACGATGTGGCCGGTGCCCGTGGACCAGGGGTACGGGGGAGCGATCGCAAAGATGCTCGCGGTGCTTCACCGCAACGGTGTTCCCGAGTGGTTCGGCTACAACAAGCTCGAATTCTCGGCCAACGTCGTGATGTTCGTGCCGATCGGTTTTCTTGTCGCCCTGATTCTTCCGATGCGCGCGTGGTGGTTGGCCCTCATCGTCTGTCCGCTGTTCTCCGTGGCGATCGAGCTCACACAGGGCGCGTTCCTGTCTGCGCGGTTTGCCACGGTCAGCGATGTGGTGTCGAACTCGATCGGGGCGGTCGTGGGCGTGCTGATCGCCGTCACCCTGCGCGCTCTCGTCTACACCCGGGATCAGAAGGTCGTCGCCCGAGTGCTGTGGGAGCGCGAGGTTTCGGGGGCGCACTCCGCCTCCCGTGCGGGCAGCCTGCACTAGGTCAGCCTGAGGTGCCCACCACGGCCGGAGAAGATACCTCGCCGGCCACGAAGCAGCGCAGGGGAGGGGACTCGCTCGACTGTTTCACGGTCACCTGGAGCCGGGCGTTGTGTGGCGCGGTCGCGGGGTCCACGGCGATGATCGCGGACGCGTCGAAGCTCTCGTCGAGTCCCTGGCCCGGGTGGGCCCGCCTCAGCGCCGCGACGCACAGGTCCCAGACCTGTCGGGCGCTGTAGCCGTCGACCGTCGCGGCATCCGGGTCCTGGCTCTTGAGCGGCAGCTGGCCGGTGTCCAGCGGCCGCGGCGTGAGCGAGGACGGGGCGCCGCGCGGCGTCGTGCTCTCGGAGGGCCCGCCACCGGACGGACCGTTTGCGGTGATGGGCGCGCACGCCGCGAGGGCGACGCTCGCGAGCACCGCGAAGGCGAATCCGATTCGCTTCCTCACGCCTCCATGGTACGACCGTCGCGGGCCGATGGACGGGCCGCGGCGGCCTGCCGGCCCTAGACGAACGCGGCGCGACCGGTGATGGCGCGGCCCACGATGAGGGTGTTCATCTCGCGCGTGCCCTCGTAGGAGTAGATGGCCTCGGCATCCGCGAAGTAGCGGATCACGTCGTAGTCCAGAACGATGCCGTTGCCGCCGAAGAGTTCGCGGCACCAGGCCACGGTCTCGCGCATCCGGCTCGTCGTGAACTCCTTCGCCAGGGCGGAGTGCTCGTCGCCCTGCGTGCCTTCGTCGAGCATCTGGGAGACCCGGGTCACGAGCCCGATCGACGAGGTGATGTTGCCGAGGCTCTTGGCGAGCAGTTCCTGGATGAGCTGGTGGCTGCTGATGGGCTTGCCGAACTGGGTGCGCTCGCCGGCGTACTGCACCGCGGCCTCGTAGGCGCCGACGGAGTTGCCCACGGCCGCCCAGGCGACCTCGGCGCGGGTGAGGCGCAGCACGGCCGCGGTCTCTCGGAACGACCGGGAGCCCTGCAGGCGGTTGGCCTCGGGCACCACCACGTTGTCGAGGGTGATGTCGGCGTTCTGCACGATGCGCAGCGCCTGCTTGTTCTCGATGCGGGTGCCGACATAGCCGGGGGTGGATGTGGGAACGATGAATCCCTTCACCTGGCCGTCGTCGGCGTCCTTGGCCCACACGATCGTGACGTCGCTGATCGAGCCGTTGCCGATCCAGCGCTTGGCGCCGTTGATCACCCAGCTGTCACCGTCGCGCCGGGCGACGGTGCGCAGGCCCTGGGCGGCATCCGATCCGGAGAGCGGCTCGGTGAGGGCGAACGCCCCGAGCAGCTCGCCCGAGGCGAACCGCGGCAGCCACTCGGCACGCTGCTCCGGGGAGCCGGCGACGGCGATCGACCCCATAACGAGGCCGTTCTGCATGCCGACGAGGGTCGCGAGGCTCGCGTCGACGCGGGCAAGCTCGAGGGCCACCCAGCCGCGGAACACCGCCGAGTTCTCGAACTGGCGGGTCTCCTCCCACGGCATGCCGAACAGGCCGAGCTCGGCGAGCCTCGTCACGACGCTGCGCGGGAAGAACTCCGCCTTCGCCCACAGGTCGTTCACGATGGGACACACCTCGGCCTCGAGGTAGGCGCGCAGCTGCATGATCAGCTGCTTCTCGCGGTCGGTGAGGCCGTTCTCGAAGCCGTAGAAGTCGCTCGGCAGGGTCTGGAACGGGAGCGCCTCGTCGGGCAGCTGGCTGGTTTCGAGCAGAGACGTCATGAAGGCTCCATTGCGTTGTGGTGTGGGGGAGGCGAGGTGTCGTGGTGCGTGACCCGCCTTGAGGCTATTCGCCGTGGCTGGATGTTTTCCAAGCGGTTGGTACTTTTGTCTAACCGAGACTCGAAGGACACCGCGGATGTTTGTAGGCATCACCAATACGCCCCGACCGTACGCCTGGGGGTCGAGGACGGCGATCGCCGAGCTTCTCGGGCGCGAGCCGTCCGGCGAACCGGAGGCCGAACTGTGGCTGGGCGCGCATCCCGGCTCGCCGAGCGTGATCCTCGACCCGACCCAGACCGGTGGCGCGACGGATCTCGCGGCCTGGATCGCGGCCGACCCGCAGACCGCGCTCGGGCCGTTCGCGGCATCCGGGCGGCTGCCGTTCCTGCTCAAGATCCTGGCCGCGGCGTCCCCGCTGTCGCTGCAGGCGCATCCCACCCCGTCGCAGGCGGCCGCGGGCTTCGCGCGGGAGAACGCCCTCGGGGTGCCGCTCGACGCCCCGCACCGCAACTACAAGGACGCGCATCCGAAGCCCGAACTCATCTTCGCGCTCAGCCCCACCTTCGACGCGCTCTGCGGATTCCGCCCGCTGAACGAGGTGCGGGAGCTCGTCACCGGGCTCCTCGCCGCCGCGGACGCGCTCGAGGACCCGCAGCCGCAGCCGCTCGAAGACCTGCTGGACTCCCTCTCGACCGGCCTGCGCGAGACCTTCGAGTGGCTGATTACCCGGGGTCCGGGCGTGGCCACCCTGGTCGCCCTCGTCAGCACCCTCGCCGAGACCGTGCCCGAGCTCGCGGTGGCGCGCGCGCTCGCCGCCGAGTACCCGGGAGACCCCGGCATCGTGATCTCGCTGCTGCTCAACCACGTGACCCTCACGCCGGGGGAGGCGCTCTACCTGCCGGCCGGCAACATCCACGCGTACCTCGGCGGGCTCGGCGTGGAGCTGATGGCCGCCTCGGACAACGTTCTTCGCGGCGGGCTCACCCCCAAGCACATCGACGTGCCCGAGCTGCTCGGCGTGCTCGACTTCACCCCGGTGCCCGTGCCGTACCTCGCCGCCGAGAACCCGGCCCCCGGGGTCTCGGTGTTGCGGCCGAGCGTGCCGGACTTCGTGCTCTACCGGGTGGACGCGGATGCCACGGTCGCCATCACGGGCCCGGCGATCGTCGTCTGCACCTCGGGGGCGCTCACCATCACGGGAGCCTTCTCGTCGATCGACCTCGAGCGCGGCTCCGCGGCCTACGTGACGCCCGACGAGGGGTCGCTGCACGTCTCCGGAGGCGGAACGGTGTTCCTGGCCACCACGGGGTCGACGAAAGGGCGCGCCACCGCATGATTCTCGCTAACTCGGCTCACAGGGCGCGCGCCTGTCCACTCGAGAACCGGGAGTACAGGTCGGGCACCGAATTGGCGCCCGCTAGGCTGGCGGAAGACGGGCGCGCGTGCCTGCGAGGGGGAATTCTCGACGTGGACAGTGTGCGAGTGAACACGTGAGCGCATCGGCACGGACGGATGCGCCGCATGAGGTGCCTCCATCAGACGGTCCGGCGCCTCACGCCGAGCGCCGCTCTCGGCTGATCGTGGGCATCGCGATCGGGGTGCTCGTCGCCGTACTGGTGGCCGTGGCGTCGGGCGTCGGCCTGATCCGCGGGCCGATCGGGTTGGTGCTCCTGGTGGGTGCCTGGGTCTTCGTGCCGTCGGCCGCCACCCTCTCCCGACGCCTCGCGCTCAACGGGACGGTCGCGCTCGGCGTGGTCCCCGTGCTGTGGTGGGTCAAATGGCCGCTCGTCTTCGGGGTGGGCCACTCGGGACTGATCCTGGCCGCGCTCCTCGGGTTCATCGCGTTTCTCCTCGTTTCTTCGCGGAGGCGTCGACGCGGTCTGCTGCCGACGGTGTCCTGGGCCGACCTGATTCCCTTCGGCGGGGCGATCTTCAGCATCTGGTACTTCCTGCCGTTCGTGCGGGTGCACTCCGGCATCGGAAGCGTCGCGATGCTCATCAACGGGTGGGGAAACGACAACGTCGGGCACTTCGAGATGTTCGCGATGATCCGGCGCACCCTCGTCACCGGTCTGGGCTGGGGCGACCCGATCCCCGGATCCTCCTACGCCTACGCGAACTATCCCCAGCACTTCCACGTTCTCGCGGCGTTCGCCGCTGAGCTTCTGCACGGCCCGTCGCTGGGATCGGTGGACACGGAGATCGGCCTCTACGGGCTGGGTACCGGGGTAGTCCTGTCCGTGTCGATCGTGACACTGCTGGCCGCCATCGCGTCGAGCCGCCCCCTGCACAGGCACCCGGGCATCGCCATGATCGCTGGCGCCGGAGTGGTGTCATTCGCCCTCCTCGGCATGGGTTCCAACGCGATCTCCTACGGCTTCCCCGGTTTTCTGCTCGCCATCCTCGGCACGCTGATCGCCTGCGTGATCGGGCTCGGGGAGGTGAGAACCGGCCGCTCGACACTCCTCGCGCTAGCGGCGGCACTGGTTCTCGTCGCCCACACGTGGAGCCTGCTCGCCCCGTTGGCGTTCGTGCCATTCGTCTTCGGCCTGCTGCGCTACCCCTGGCTCGAGAACCGTCGAAACCCGCGTTCGCTCGTTGTGCCCGTAATCATCGTCGCGTTCGCCCTGATCGGGGTCGGGTATGCGGGCCTTCTGGTCTACCTGGCCACCTACACGGTCGGCTCGATGGCGTCGGTTCTCACCATCGGCGGAGGGTTCCCCCCGGTGTCGGTCGTATTGGCGGCCGTCATCGCCTTTGCCGCCATCGGAATCGCGGCGGGGTGGGCCTCGCGGTTGCCGTTCTCCCGGCTTCGCGGGGCGTCGCGTGCGCCGGACAGTCGCATGGACATGCACGTCGTCGCCCTCATCGCCGCGGTGATTCTGGTGGGGTCGTTCGAGGCGATCGGCCTCGTGGTGATCCAGCTTCGCCAGTCCCCCTCCCTCAGCTACTACCAGCTCAAGTTCATCTATGGGCTCACCATCGTGTTCGGGGTGCTCCTGCTCGTGCTCGTGGGGTCGTGGGTGGGGCGGGTGCGACAGTCGCGGAACGGGGCGTCAACCCGGTGGTTGGAAGGGCTGTCCGTCGGTGTCCTGGTCGTCGCGGTGCTCGGTTCGTCGTCGTATGTGGCGGCACCGCCCGGGGGACCCCTGGCCTTCACCCCGCCGGGAGTGCTCCTGCGCACGGCCCTGCAGGTGTCCGTCACCTCGTCGCCGGCGATGACGTCGCGCATCCTCCACGCGGCCACCATCATGCAGTCGCGGCCGTGCCCGCGACCCGTCTACGTCGCCCTCTTGCCGGACGATCTGCTGAGCGACCAGGCCAACCAGTGGGCGATGTCGTTCTCCGGCAACTGGACCCAGTCGGCCGCGCCGATCAACACGCTCCTCTTCGAGACGCAAAGTGCCACGCCAAAGGTCGACGTGACGAGGCTCGTCGACAAGCTCCTTTCGGCCGACGACACGCGGTGTGTGATCGTGGCGCCGCAGGTGAAGAAGAGGATCGACACTTCGGCGATCGAGCGATTCGGTAGCCGCATCATCACGCTGGGCGGCTGAACTCGCGGGTTGAGCACGCTCATCCCGGGCGCCCCCGGCCGTGCTCAGCCCGCGAGGCGCTCGCCGAAGGTGCGGCGGTAGGTGGTCGGCGTGGTCTGCAGCACCTTGACGAAGTGGTGGCGCATGACCGCGGCCGTGCCGAAGCCGGTCTCCGCGGCGATCGACTCGAGGCTCTGGTCGGTGGTCTCGAGCAGGTTCTGCGCACGGATGATGCGTTGCCTGTTGAGCCACGCCGCCGGGGTGGTCCCCATGTCGGCCCGGAAGCGGCGCGCGAAGGTGCGCGGGGACATCAGGGCCTTGCGGGCAAGCTGGTCGATGGTGAGGTCCTCGGCGAGGTTCTTCAGCATCCACTCCGCGACCTCGGCGAAGGAGTCTGCGCAGCGCTCGGTGATCGGAAAGTCGATGTACTGGGACTGACCGCCGTCCCGCTGAGGCGGCACCACCATGCGACGCGCGATCACGTTCGCCACCGAGGCGCCGAGCTCCTTGCGCACGATGTGCAGGGCGGCGTCGATGCCCGCGGCGGTGCCGGCGCTCGTCACCACCTTGCGGTCCTCCACGAAGAGCACGTCTGGATCGACCGACGTCGCGGGGAAGCCGGCCGCGAGCCGGTCGGCGTGCATCCAGTGGGTGGTGCTGCGGCGCCCGTCCAGGATGCCTGCCTGCGCGAGCGCGAATGCCCCGCTGCAGACGCTCAGCACCCACGCGCCGCGAGCCTCGGCGGCCCGGATCACGTCGAGGTACGCCTCGTCAATCGTGTCGAGAGAGTGGGCGGGCACCGCGATGAGGTCGGCATCGGCTGCCGCGGCCAGGTCGTGTTCGATGATCATGTCGAAACCGAGGCTGGTGCGCACCGGGCCCGGGGCGGCGGTCGCGATGGTGAAGTCGAACGCCGGACCGCCGCTGTCCAGGCGGTCGATGCCGAACACCTCGCAGACCACGCCGAACTCGAACGGGGCGACCCCGGGAAGTGCGAGCAGAACGACCTTCTTGAGCATGACCACACCTTTGGCTGGATTTGTACGATTGCTGGCAATGCTGCCACTCGTGGCAGATAGTCGCAAGTCCTAGATTTACTGCCATGATCACTTTCGCACTCATCATCACGGGCCTCGCCACCTGGGCGATCGCCGGATCCTTCGTCGCCATCCACCGCGACGGCTACCGTCGCCAGCCCACGCGTGCTCGGTGCTGAGCCCGCTGACCCGCGGCCCCGGCCGATCGGCGCCCCGTACTAGCCTGTAGAGCATGACTTGGCTTGTGACCGGCGGCGCCGGCTATATCGGTGCACACGTTGTTCGATCGCTGCTCGAGGCCGGCCTCCGGGCGGTGGTGCTCGACGACCTCTCCACCGGACACAAGAGCTTCGTGCCGCGGGGAGCCGCGTTCGTGCAGGCATCGATTCTGGATGGCGCCCGCATCGTCGACACGATCGACGAGCACGAGGTGACCGGGGTGATCCACGTCGCGGGGTTCAAATACGCGGGTGTCTCGGTGCAGCGTCCGCTGCACACCTATGAGCAGAACGTCACCGGGACCGCGATCCTGCTCGCCGCCATGAGCGACCGCAAGGTGGACCGCATCGTCTTCTCGTCGAGCGCGGCCGTCTACGGAACACCCGACGTCGACACCGTCACCGAGGACACCGCGAAGAACCCGCAGTCGCCGTACGGCGAGTCCAAGCTCATCGGCGAGTGGCTGCTGCGCGACCAGGCCGTGGCCGAGGGGCTGCGGCACACGTCGCTGAGGTACTTCAACGTGGTGGGCTCCGGGGACGAGAGCATCTCGGACACGAGTCCGCACAACCTCTTCCCGCTCGTGTTCGACGCCCTCGTGGCCGGCCGCACGCCGCGTATCAACGGCAACGACTATCCGACTCCCGACGGCACCAACGTGCGGGACTACATCCACGTGGCCGATCTCGCCGTCTCGCATGTCGCGGCGGCGCGACGCCTGGATGCCGGCGAGCCCCTCGAGCCCGCCTATAACCTCGGCAGCGGCGACGGCGTTTCGGTCGGTGAGATCATGGCGACGGTGGCACAGGTGACCGGCATCGATTTCACTCCGGAGATCGGCCCGCGCCGCCCGGGGGATCCCGCCAGGATCGTGGCCGCCGGGGATCTCGCCGCCCGCGATCTGGACTGGAAAATGCGGCATTCGCTCACCGAAATGGTGTCGAGCGCGTGGGCCGCACGGCAGGCTTACGGCCGCTAACAGGAGATTCCCGGGCGACCCGATATATCGTGCCCCCCATTTGAGGGCCGCGGCGCGTCGCGAACCCTAAACAGCGAATTGAGCCTTTACGATTTGCGACTTGACGGGAGCGAACTACACGGGTGTAATTACTTCTAACGTGATGCGCATGCCGAGCGCATTATCGAGGGGAGATATGTTATGGCGATCGACGAACAGCGCCGAGGTGTACCTGAGGACTGGTTCGTCGACCCCGTTCGACTGGGAGTTCAAGGCGTTCGTGGGAAACTCGACGACGAGAACCCGCTGTCCTGGCAGACGGATTCGCTCTGTGCGCAGACCGATCCGGAAGCCTTCTTCCCGGAAAAGGGCGGATCGACGCGCGACGCGAAGAAGATCTGCTCCTCCTGCGAGGTGAAGGCCCAGTGCCTGGAGTACGCGCTGCAGAACGATGAGCGCTTCGGAATCTGGGGCGGACTCTCCGAGCGCGAGCGGCGCAAGCTTCGCAAGCGCGCCTGACCATCCTCGCGGGCTGGGCGTGGAGTCGATGCGCCTCGGATGATTCGCCACGCCCCGTGCGTGTCGGCCACCCCATCCGCGCCCAAGCCGCTTAGTCTCGATTAGATGCAAGCGAGAGTCACAGCGATACTCGTTGTCCACTCGGGGGCGGCGTACCTCGAACGAACCATCGCCGGGATTGCTCGACAGACCCGCCTGCCCGACGACGTGATCGCTGTCGACGCCGGCTCGACGGACGACTCCGCCGAGCTCCTCGCCGAGTTCGGGCCCACCCAACTCGTCTCGGTCGGATCGAAGACAACGTTCGGCTCGGCCATCGCACGCGCCATTCACGTTGCCGCGCCCGCCGCGTTCGCTCCAGCCGGGCCCGGCGCGCCGCCCGCGGGCGCGACGGACGATGAGTGGCTCTGGCTGCTCGCCCACGACAACGCCCCCGAACCCAAGGCCCTCGCCCAGCTTCTCGCGGCGGTGGAGATCGCCCCCTCGGTCGCCATCGCCGGCCCCAAGCTCATGCGCTGGGAGCAGCCGGACGTGATCGCCGAGTTCGGCGAGACCATGACGCGGTTCGGCGCCTCGTTCGCCCTCGTGGAGGGGGAACTGGACCAGGCCCAGCACGACGTGCAGGACGACGTGCTCGGTGTAGCCGCCGGCGGAATGCTCGTTCGGCGCTCGCTGTGGACCGCGCTCGGCGGATTCGACCCCGGCCTGCCGAGCATCGACGCCGCCCTCGACTTCTCGGTGCGGGCGCGCCTCGCCGGCTACCGCGTGGTCGTCGTGCCGGGGGCAAGGGTCGCGAGCGCCGGCGGCCCCGAGACGTTCGTGCGCGCGTCGGTGTCCGAGATGCGCCGCGCCCGAATCGCCCGCACGGCCCAACTGCACCGCCGACTCGTCTACGCGCCGGCCGCCTCGCTCGTCTTCCACTGGCTGTCCCTCGTTCCGCTCGGCGTGCTGCGCGCGATCGGCCAGGTTCTCGCCAAGCGGCCAGGGCTCGTGGGCGGAGAGTTCGCCGCCGCCTTCGCCGTGGCGTTCGGGACCACGGGGATCGGCCGGGCCAGGCGCAACCTCGCGCGCAGCCGCACACTCGGCTGGGCGGCCATCGCCTCGCTGCGGATCCCCGGCCGCGCGGTGCGCGAGCGGCGCGCGCAGGCGAGGGAAGAAGCGGTCTCCTCCACCGCCGTGGTGGTGCAGGGGGCCCCGCGTGCCGGGTTCGTCGCGCACGGCGGCCTCTGGGTCGTGGTGCTTGCCGCCGTCGTCGGAATCGTGTTCAGCGGTCCGGTGCTCGGCGCCTCCTCCCTCGTCGGCGGCACGCTGCTTCCCCTGAGCGACACCGTCGGCCAGCTCTGGTCGCACGTGGGCTACGGCTGGCGCGAGATCGGGGTTGGCTTCGTCGGCGCCTCCGACCCGTTCGCCTACGTGCTCGCCGTGCTCGGGTCGATCACGTTCTGGCAGCCGTCCCTCGGCATCCTCGGCGTCTACCTGCTCGCGCTTCCCCTCGCCGCGCTCGGCGCCTGGTTGCTCGCCCGTCGGCTCACCACACGGGTGTGGCTGCCGGCCCTCGCCGCCGCGCTCTACGCCCTCGCGCCTCCGCTGCTCGGGTCGCTGGCGGCCGGGCACCTCGGCGCGTCCATCGTGCATCTCGTTCTTCCCTGGCTCGTGCTCGCCGGCCTCTCCGCGCCGAGATCGTGGTCCGCGTCGGCCGGCTCGGCGCTCCTGCTCGCGGTGGCGGCGGCATCCGCCCCGTCCGTTGCGCCCGCGCTGCTGGTCTGCTGGCTCGCGCTGCTGCTCTCCCGCCCGAAGAGCCTGCACCGGCTGATCTGGATTCCGCTGCCGGCGGCGGCCCTGTTCCTCCCGCTGGTCGTGCAGCAGCTCGCCCGCGGCAACCCGATGGCCCTGCTCGCGGACCCGGGCGTCCCGACCGGCGGCGCGGAGACATCCGGACTGCGCCTCGCGCTCCTCTCGCCGGGCGCCGGCCTGCACGGCTGGAGTTCGGTTCTCCACTCGCTCTCCCTGCCCGGCACCGCCCCGGTCGTGCTGGTGGCGGTGCTGCTCGCACCGATCGGCGCTCTCGCGCTTCTCGCCCTGTTCGTGCCGGGGGCCCGGCGGGCCGCCCCGTCGATGATCCTGGCGCTGCTCGGTTTCGCCACCGCGGTGATCGGATCGCACATCTCGGTGGCCACGGCCGGCGGCGCTGCGGTCGTCATCTGGCCGGGAGCCGCGCTCAGCCTCTACTGGCTCGGACTCATCGGGAGCGTCGTCACCGGCCTCGACTCCCTCGGCCGGGTCTCGGTGCCGCTCGGGGTGCTCGCCGGGGTGGCCTCGACCCTGCTCGTCGTGCCTCTGCTGGGTTCGCTCTATGCGGCCACGGCCACCGTGCATCCTGGCTCCCGAATCCTGCCGGCGGTGGTCACCGCCCAGGCCAACGGGCGGCCGGATGTCGGCACCCTCGTGCTCACCCCCCTCGCCGGAGGCGCCCTGGCCGCGGTCGTCGAGCGCGGCTCCGGCACCACTCTCGACGACCAGTCCACGCTCGCCGCCACCTCGACGAGGCTGGCCGCGGACCAGAAGCGCGTCGCGACGCTCTCGGGCAATCTCGCGTCGCGAAGCGGCTTCGACGCCGCATCGAGCCTGGGCGAACTGTCGATCGGCTTCGTGCTGCTCGCCCGGCCCGAGGACAACCAGCAGGCCGTGCACCGGCGCACCGCCGAGGCGCTCGACGGCAACTCGCTCTTCGCTTCCGTCGGCAATACGGCTAACGGACTGCTCTGGCGCTATGCGCTGCCGGACGGCGCGGTTCCGCAGCGGCCGGGCAACACCAGCACCCAGCTCGGCGTGGGGATACTCGTGGGCCAGGGCATCGTCTTCGGCCTCACCCTGCTTCTCGGGATTCCGACGGTGCGCCGCCGACGCCGCCAGAACGTGAGCGGGTCGGTGCTGGGCGAGCCGGCCGGGACCTTCGATGAGGAGGATCATGACTGACGACCTGGAACCGGAACCCGAACTCGAGGTCGCCCCCGATCCGGTGCCGGAAGCCCTGCCGGCCGCGAAGACGCCGGGCCGGGCGCGTGGCGTGGTGCTCGTCGGTGCGCGAATCGTCGCGGGGACCGTCGGCGTGGGAGTCGCGGCGCTGGCGCTGGCCGCCGCCGCCCTGCTTCCGATCCCGAGGCACGCCGTGAGCCCGCCGTCGGTTCTCGTCACCCCCGTGGCCACGGCCCAGGAGCGGGTCTGCGCCGGACCGCTGCTGCGGCTCGGCGACGAGTCGGGGGCCGGCGCCGCCACGGCCAGCTCCGTGGGCAGGCCCACCGTGCGCTTCGCCCAGTCGGCGGGAAGGGCCGAGGCCGCACCGCTCAGCGCCACGGAGAACACGACGGGGGTCGCCCCGCAACTGCTCACCCTGCCGGCCGGCTCGTCCACGGCCGCGCGGCCGCTCCTCGCGGGAGCACAGTCCCAGGCCGTGAGTTCCGAGGATCTCGTGGGCTTCGCGGCGGCCGAGTGCACCGAGGCCACGAGCGACAGCTGGCTCGTCGGCGGCGCGACCGATACCGGCCGCACCACCCTGCTCACCCTCAGCAACCCGAGCGCGGTGCCCGCCACGGTCACCCTCACCATCTACTCGGAGAACGGGGTCGTCAGCGCCGCGGGCACCGATGGAATCGGTGTCCCCGCCAGCAGCCAGCGGGTGTTCTCCCTCGCCGGCTTCGCTCCCAACACCGTGTCTCCCGTCGTGCGCGTGCAGAGCCGCGGCGGACAGGTGGTCGCCAACCTGCAGCAGTCGACGGTGCGCACCCTGGAACCGGGCGGCGTCGACGTCGTGGGTGCGGCATCCGGCCCCACCACCACTTCGGTGATCCCCGGCATGGTCGTGGCCAACTCGGATGCGGTGGTCGCGCGCCAGGGCGAGCCGGGCTTCGCCGACCTCGGGTCGGTGATCCGACTGTTCGTCCCGGGGGACAAGGCCGCAAAGGCACGCGTCAGCGTGGTGCCGGAGAACGGCACAGCGGAGATCAAGGCGGTGGCGGTGGATGTGCCGGCCGGGATGGTCACCGACGTGCCCCTCGACACCCTCGACGACGGCAGCTACACCGTCTCGGTCAGCTCCGACATCCCCCTCGTCGCTGGCGCCCGGGTGTCCACGGTCGATTCCACCGGCCAGAGCGATTTCGCCTGGCTCGCGGCCGCCGAACCGCTCGACGGCAACGCGCTGGTGGAGGTGGCCCCCGGGCCGTCACCCCAGCTGCACCTGGCCAATTCTTCTCGCGCGTCGGCGACCGTGAAGATCGCCACCAAGGGTCAGCCGGATGCGAAGGTGACCGTGCCGGCCGGCCAGACCGTGACCTACCCGGTCGTGGCCTCGTCCGCCTACACGGTGAGCGGCTTCTCGACCCTGTCGCTCGCGGTCACCTACAGCGGAGACGCGCAACTCGGCGCGTACACGGTGAGCGGCTCGGCGCCCGCCTCGCGCCCGATCCGCATCTTCCCGTAGTCGGCGCGCCGCTACAGGTGCCGGAAGCGCTCGGGGGCCAGATCCCAGGGGTCCTTGCCGAGCAGCTCCGCCACCGCGCGGAACACGCAGCTCTCGATGAGCATCCGGCGATGCAGATCGTCATGGTGGTGCAGGTGCGCGAGGCGCTCGATCGGCAGGCGGTAGAGGATCACGCGGCGCTCGGCGGCGATCACGTGCCACCGGTCGATGCCCCCGCTGTCGCCGACCGCGCTCGGCAGGCCGGCCACCTCGAAGCTCACACTCGCGAGCTCGTCCGGCCAGATGTCCTTGAGGTATTCGGCGGTCGACGCGACGGTCATGTCGAAGAGGTCGGCGCGCGAGTGCAGCAGCGGCAGCTGTGGCCCGGTGACGGCCGAACGCATGCCCCGGCCGTGGCGATCCCGCCAGCCCGGTCTCGCCGAGGCACCTGCACTTCTGGGGCGAGCCATCCCTCGATTCTATCCGCCGCAGCGGGCCCCCCGACGTGCGCGGCGAGGCTCGCGCCGACACGGCCGGCGCGTGGCTAGAGTGGAGCCAAATGGATGGCAGACCCTGTAGCAAAGTCGCGTGCACCAACGACGCCGTCTCCACTCTCACCTATGTCTACGCCGACTCGATGGCGGTGCTCGGTCCGCTCAGTCGCCAGGCCGAACCGCACAGCTACGACCTCTGCCCGAGACACGCCGAGCGGCTGTCCGTGCCCCAGGGCTGGCAGGTCGTGCGGCACGTCTCCCTCGGTCGCACGGGGCAATCCGCCCTGTAGCGTTGTCGGCATGAACTCTGCCAGCTCTTCGGGCGCAATCGACCTCGCACCATTCATCAAGGCCTACGACGTGCGGGGCCTCGTCGGCTCCCAGTTGACGGAAGAGGTGGTGCAGGCGCTCGGTGCCGCATTCGTCGACGAGGTGGAGGCGGCGGGAACGGATGTCGTGGTCGGCCACGACATGCGCGATTCGTCGCCGGAGTTCGCCGCCGCCTTCGCCCGTGGGGCGCAGGACCGCGGGGCGAACGTGCTCTCGATCGGCCTCTGCTCGACCGACGAGTCCTACTTCGCCTCCGGCCACTTCGACGCCCCGGCCGCGATGTTCACCGCGAGCCACAACCCGGCAACCTACAACGGCATCAAGTTCTCCCGGGCGGGTGCCAGGGGCATCAGCTTCGACACGGGCCTCCGTTCGATCCGCGACCGCGCGCAGGAGTACCTGTCCACCGGCGTCGGCGAGGTCGCCGAGACCGGCACCTTCCGCACCGTGGACGTGCTGGCCGACTACGCCGGGTACCTGCGGTCCCTCGTCGACCTGTCCGGCATCCGTCCGATCCGCATCGTGGTCGACGCGGGCAATGGCATGGGAGGGCTCACCGTGCCCGCCGTGCTCGGCGAGGCCGCCGGGCTCGCGAAACTGCCGATCGAGATCATCCCGCTCTACTTCGAACTCGACGGCTCCTTTCCCAACCACGAGGCGAACCCGCTCGAGCCGGCGAACATCGTCGACCTGCAGAAGGCCGTCGTCGAGCACGGCGCCGACCTCGGGCTGGCCTTCGACGGGGACGCCGACCGCTGCTTCGTCGTGGACGAGAAGGGCAACGCGGTCACGCCGTCCGCCGTGGCCGCCATCGTCGCGCTGCGCGAGATCACCCGCGTGCGCGCCCTGCAGCCCGACGGCGACATCTTCGTGATCCACAACCTCATCACCTCGCGGATCGTCGAGGAGACCATCGAGGCGGCCGGCGCGATCCCGGTGCGCACGAGGGTCGGCCACTCGCTGATCAAGGACGAGATGGCCAAGACCGGCGCGATCTTCGGCGGGGAGCACTCCGCGCACTACTACTTCCGCGACTTCTGGGGAGCGGACAACGGCATGCTCGCCGCGATGCACATCCTCGCCGAGTTCGGATCGCACGACAGGCCGCTCTCCGCGCTGTCGAAGCAGTACACGCCGTACTCCGCGAGCGGCGAGGTCAACTCCACCGTCACGGACGTGCCGTCGGCCTACAGCCGCATCGTGGACGCGTACAACGGCATCGCCGAGTTCGACGAGCTCGACGGCCTCACCGTGACGGGGATCGTGCCCTCCGATGAGCCGTTCTGGTGGTTTAACGTGCGTCCGTCCAACACCGAGCCGCTGCTGCGACTCAACGTGGAGGCGGCGACCCCCGAGGAGATGGCCCGGGTGCGGGATGCCGTGCTCGCGCTCATCCGCGAGTAGCTGGCGCGGGTCCCTGCCGCACACACAGGCCGGGGAGCGCCCGATCGCGTAATCTGGGAACATGTCGCTCACATCCACCAGCATTGCCGCGCCCTTCAAGGTCCGTGACCTCTCCCTCGCCGAAGCCGGCCGACACCAGTTCAGGCTCGCCGAGAACGAGATGCCGGGCCTGATGGCCCTGCGCGAGGAGTTCGGCGAGTCGAAGCCGCTGGCCGGCGCCCGCATCGCCGGCTCGCTGCACATGACCGTGCAGACCGGGGTGCTCATCGAGACCCTCGTCGCGCTCGGCGCGCAGGTGCGCTGGGCGAGCTGCAACATCTTCTCCACCCAGGACGAGGCGGCGGCCGCCGTCGCCGTCGGTCCGACCGGCACGGCGGAGTCGTCGGCCGGCGTTCCCGTGTTCGCCTGGAAGGGCGAGACGCTCGAGGAGTACTGGTGGTGCACCAGCCAGATCTTCGACTGGAGCAGTGAAGGCTTCGACGGCCCGAACATGATCCTCGACGACGGCGGGGACGCTACGATCCTCGTTCACAAGGGTCGCGAGTTCGAGGCAGCGCGCGCGGTGCCGGATGCCGCGGACGACGACAGCCACGAGTGGCGCGTGATCCTCGACACCCTTCGTGCCTCGCTCGCCGCCTCCCCGGACCGCTGGACCCGCATCGCCGCCGAGATCAAGGGCGTCACCGAGGAGACCACGACCGGAGTTCACCGCCTCTACGAGCTGGCCAAGGCCGGCGAGCTGCAGTTCGCGGCGATCAACGTGAACGACTCGGTCACCAAGAGCAAGTTCGACAACAAGTACGGCATCCGCCACTCCCTGCCCGACGGCCTCAACCGCGCCACCGACGTGCTGATCGGCGGCAAGGTTGTGTTCGTGGCCGGCTACGGGGATGTCGGCAAGGGCGCGGCGGAGGCCCTCAAGGGTCAGGGCGCCCGCGTGATCGTGAGCGAGATCGACCCGATCAACGCGCTCCAGGCGGCGATGGACGGATTCCAGGTGACCACGATCGAGGACGTCGTCGGCGACGTCGACATCTTCGTCACGGGCACCGGCAACGAGAACGTGCTCACCGTGGACCACATGCTGGGCATGAAGCACCTCGCGATCGTCGCCAACGTCGGCCACTTCGACAACGAGATCGACATCGCCGGGCTCGAGAAGCTCGCCGGTGCCGAGAAGATCGAGATCAAGCCGCAGGTGCACGAGTGGCGCCTGCCCACCGGGCGCAGCATCCTGGTGCTCTCCGAGGGCCGCCTGATGAACCTCGGAAACGCGACCGGGCATCCGTCCTTCGTCATGAGCAACTCGTTCACGAACCAGGTTCTCGCCCAGATCGAGCTCTACGCGCACGGCGAGAACTACGAGAAGAAGGTCTACGTGCTGCCGAAGTACCTCGACGAGAAGGTCGCCCGACTTCACCTCGACGCGCTCGGCGTGAAGCTCACCGTGCTGTCCGAGCGGCAGGCCGCCTACATCGGCGTGCCGGTCGACGGCCCGTACAAGGTCGACCACTACCGCTACTGACCGGCGCGCGCCTGACCGGCGCTGACCGGTGCCGCCGCGCTCGGATGCTGCGCACGGGGCCGGTCGGAGCCGGTCCGGGTAGCTGGGGGCGCCGAGACTGGGGCGCGCCGCGACGTCGGCTGCCGACGGTCCGAACCTAGACTGAGCGAAGTTCCGCAATCGGTGTGGGACGCGGGGGTAGTCATGGCTGACGGCGTTGCGATCGCGTCTGACATCATCCCGTTCTCACGTCCGTATCGCAGCGAAGACGAGCTCGCCAACGTGGCGGAGGTGCTCGCCTCAGACCACTCGCACGGTGACGGGCCATTCACGCGTCGCGCCAGCGAGAAGATCGCCGGTCTCACCGGGGCCGGACACGTGCTGCTCACCCCCTCGGCGACGCACTCCCTCGAGATGGCGAGCTCGCTGCTCGGAATCGGGCTGGGCGACGAGGTGATCCTCCCGAGCTTCACCTTCCCGTCGGCGGCGGATGCCGTGGCGCGCACCGGAGCCACCTGCGTCTTCGTGGACATCGATCCGGCCACCGGCAACGTCGACGCGAACCAGGTGAGCGAGGCGGTGGGTGCCAGGACCCGGGCGATCTCGGTGATGCACTACGGCGGGGTGCCCGTCGAGATCGAGTCGATCGTGTCCATCGCCCGCGAACACGGGCTGCCGATCATCGAGGACAACGCTCACGGACTGGGAGTGCGGGCGGGCGGGCACACGCTCGGCGGCGTCGGCGTCCTTGCCGCGCAGAGTTTCCACGACACCAAGAACGTGCACTGCGGCGAGGGCGGCGCGTTGATCATCAACGATCCGGCGCTCGTCGAACGGGCCGAGATCATGCGGGAGAAGGGCACCAACCGATCCCAATACCTGCGCGGCCAGATCGACAAGTACCGCTGGGTCGATTGGGGTTCGAGCTACCTGATGAGCGAGATCAGCGCCGCGGTGCTCGATGCCCAACTGAGCGAGTTCGGCGAGATCCAGCGCCAACGCCTCAGCGTCTGGGACCGTTACTCCCTCGAACTCGGCGAGTGGGCGGATGCGCTGGGGGCCAGACTGATGAGCCCCCCGCTCGGCATCCACGCCGCACACCTCTTCTTCCTGGTCATGCCGACCTGGGCATCCCAGACCGACCTCATCGCGCACTTGCGGCTCGCCGGGGTGATCGCCAGCTTCCACTACGTGCCGCTCGACTCGAGTCCGGCGGGCCTGCGCTACGGTCGCACGCTCCGTTCGCTGGACTCCAGCGAGGACTTCTCCCGGCGAATCGTGCGTCTTCCGCTCTGGCCAGGGATGTCGGATGACCAGGTGAGTCGGGTCATCGACGCGGTGCGGGCCTTCCGACTTCTGTAAGGTCGATCTGTGAGTTACAGCACCGAAGCGGACGTTCTGGCATGACTGCAGTGGGCAAGGCCTTCTCCCTTCTCAAGACGGAGGGCATTCGGTCGACCGCCTGGCGGAGCGCGAAGTACCTGTCGAACCGCTTCAGCCCGTTCGTTGTGGCGCCACTGTCCACCGTCTACACCGACGACGTGATCGCCGTGGACTGGACCAAGCCGCGCGCCTTCAACGCGGTTCCGATGGAGGGTCGCGACGGCAAGTACCGCATCGCCTGGGTGATCAGCCCCCCGAGCCGCACCAGTGGCGGCCACCAGAACGCCTTCCGTTTCATGAGCTTTCTCGAGGAGGCCGGGCACGAGCTGACCGTCTACCTCTACTCTCCGGGCAAGTATCCGGTGGTCAATGTCGACGAGATCCGGGCCATGATGCACGGGATGACCGGCTATCCCGATCTCGTCGGCGACATGCGGCTGTACGACCCGGCGGAGGGCTTCGCCCCGGGCTTCGACGCGATCTTCGCCTCGGACTGGGAGGCGACCTACGCCGCATACCGTTACGAGGGGGAGGCCAAGCGCTTCTACTTCGCCCAGGACTTCGAGCCGTACTTCTTCGCCGAGGGAAGCGACTACGTTCTGGCCGAGAACTCGTACCGGCTCGGATTCCACGGCATCGCCGCCGGCCAGTGGCTCGGCGAGAAGCTCCGCACCGAGTACGGGATGTCCTGCGACGCATACGACTTCGCCGTCGACACCAGCCGGTACACCTACTCCAACACCGGGCGACGCAACGAGGTGGTGTTCTACGCCCGGCCGCCGACGCCCCGCCGAGCGACGGAGTTCGGCCTCCTCGCGCTGCAGGAACTCAACCGCCTTCGGCCCGACATCACCATCAATCTCATCGGCTGGGACATGTCGGGCTACGACGTGCCGTTCCCGCACGTCAACCACGGGGCTGTCGACATCGCCAGGCTCGACGCCATCTACAACCGCTCCGCCGCCGGCCTCGTGCTCTCCCTCACCAACATGTCGCTGTTGCCGATGGAGATCATGGCCAGCGGGGTCGTGCCGGTCGTGAACGACGCGCCGAACACGCGCGGCGTCTTCGACAGCCCGCACATCGAATACGTGCCGATGTCGCCGAAGGCGATTGCCGAACGGCTGATCGCGATCGTCGACCGGCCGGATGCCGTTGAGCACGGCGCGATGATCGCCCACTCCGTCGACTCGGCCGGCTGGTCAGACCCGGCCGAGACGTTCATCGCGGTCTTCGAAAAGGCCATGCGAACGGCGCTCTAGATGACTCAGCCGACCGACGATTCGCGGGAGACCACGTCCGTCGACGTGACGGTGATCATCCCGACCCTCAATGGCGAGAAGTACCTCGACCGGATCCTGCGGATGATCGACGCGCAGGACTTCGACGGCACCGTCGAGGTGCTGGTCATCGACTCGGGCTCCACCGATCGCACCCTCGCGATCGTGAGCTCGCACGCGGGGGTGCGGCTGCACGTCATCCCGAATTCGGAGTTCGGCCATGGCAAGACCCGCAACCTCGCCGCCCGCCTCGCTCGGGGGAGGAACCTCGTCTTCCTCACCCAGGATGCCGTACCGCTCACGACCGGCTGGTTGCGCGAGCTGACGGACCCGCTGCGTGCGGACGGCTTGGATGCGGTGGCCGTGCTCGGCAAGCAGGTTCCCCGCGCCGACTGTTTCCCCCTGCAGAAGTACGAGATCGACGCGGTGTTCGCCAGATTCGGCCCGGATTCCGGCCCGACCGTCTATCAGCGGGGAGAGGCGGAGCCGACGGCCCAGGAGATGGACCTTCTCGCGTTCTACTCCGACGTCAACTCGGCGACGAGGCGCGACTTCCTGCTCGACGTCATCCCGTACCAGGACCTCCGCTACTCGGAGGACATGGCCTTCGGCCGGGACCTGATCGCGGCCGGATACCGCAAGGCCTACGCGCCGGGGGGCGGCGTCGAGCATTCCAACGACCTCACCCTGCGCGAGTACGGCAAGCGGATCTTCGACGAGACCCTGGCGCTGCGTCGTCTCGATGAGAACGCGGCCACCTATGGCACGGGCAAGCAGGTGCTTCGAGCCGGCTACGACATCCTGCGGGATTCGCTGCGCATTGTGCGCGATGACCGCTATCCGCTCGCCGCAAAGCTGCGCTGGCTCGTGGTCAACCCGTTCTATCACCTGGCCAAGTGGGGCAACTATCGTCGCGCGCTGAGAGTGAGGCTCGACGATCAGCGCACCATCGCGGCGCATTCCCTCGAGCACGAGAAGACGCGGGATGCCCGCGAGGGCGGCTAGGAACGAGACCCGGAGAGCACCCACCGAAGGCTCGGGCTGAGCGGCCCGCGCCGGCGCACGAGCCCGTGGGCCGCCCCGACAAGCGTGGCCAGCAACTGCCTGCCGCGCCGTGGGCCGGAGACGATCGTCGTGAAGGTGGGACCGATCTCGCGTTTGATCGCGGAGATGACCCAGCGGGGCCGAACCCTCGCGTAGCGCAGGAACAGGTCGACGTTGTTGCGGGTGATGAAGTAGCGCCGGGTCGGACCGTGGTATTCGTAGGTCTCGATCTCGCCGGTGTCGCGGTTGCGCACCGGGAAGCCGAACGGTCGGAGGGGAGCCTGTTCGCCGAGCGAATGGGTGATGTCCGTGCCTGGGCCGACGGCGATGCGATAGCCGTGACGCGCGATCCGGAGGCAGTACTCGGTGTCCACACAGTCGATGAACAGCCTCTCGTCGAGCAGACCGCACTCCGCCAGACACACTGCGCTGATGAGGAATCCGGACTGGATCGCCTCGCGAACGAGGCCGAGACCCTCCTTCGTATAGTGCTCCGGAATGGAGGGCTGGCCGTTGACCCTGTCGGTGCAGACGATGCCGAGGCGGGTGGCCGGACTCGCGATGGTGAACGCGGTGAGGCAATCGGAGACGTAGTGGGCCGGAAGCACCGTGTCCTGGTCGATGGTGAGCACGTAGTCAGCGCCGCGGGCGAGAGCGGTCCTGATTCCGGCGTTGATCGCCGCCGCGATGCCGGCGTTCCGCGCGCTGCGCTGCACCTCGAATCCGGCCTGCTCCACCGCCTCGAGAATGGCGTGCGAGTCGGCGGGACTGCCGTCGTCGACGACGATGATCGAATCGACCTGTGGGGCCAGGGCGTGCAAGCCGTCGAGAAGGGCCTCGTCTGGCCGAAAGGTGGGAACGACGGCGATGACGGTGATCGCGCCGGTCGGAGAGGTTTCGGTCACACCCCATTATCGACGGCCCGCGATGCGCCTCCAACCGGGGCGTTACAGTAGGGGCGGTGAGTGAACGAGGGAAGAAGCGGGTTGTCGTGACCGATGCGGGGAACGCTCCGTGGGCCGGACGCGAGGATGAGGCGAGGGCGCCCACCCGTTCGCTCTCGCCGGAGCAGCAGCTCGAACTCGTGGATCGGGTGAAGGGCCTCGAGGCCCAGCTCGCCCAGGTCGCGGCGTCCCGGCAGCTCACTCCCACCGAACAGCTCAGCGCCGAACAGCAACTGCTCGAACTTCGGCGCTCGCTGCCGTGGCGCGTCGGTCGAGTGGTGACGATTCCGGTGCGGGTGCTCCAACGTGCCGGGCGACGGCTTCGCCGCCGATGAGCGGTCCCAGCCGCTCGCTGTGGATTTACGGCGCCGGGCAGCCGATCTCCTCGGTGCGGAATGCGCTGGGCTCGGCGACCGGGCAATCCGCGTCGTTCGCGGAGATCGTGGCCATCGTCGACGCCGGCATCATCGACGAGTTGCGCCTTGGGGATTCGCCGGTGCGACTGGTCGCTACTCCGGACGGGGACGACTCTGGCCTGCTGAACACGCTGCTGTCCCAGACGCCGAGCGACTGGATAGTGTGGCTGGACGCCGCCAGCCAGCTCGTGCCTGGGGCGAACTCCACGCTGGGGCGAACACTCGGCCGGTTCGACATCGACCTGTTCTACGGTGACACGCAACTCGCGGACGGCGAGGTGGCACGACGCCCGGCGCCCTCGCCCATCCGGCTGCTATCGCAGGACTACCTCGGCGCGATGCGCGGCTTCCGCGTCGACTCGGTCCGGGCGGTCGGCGGCTTCCGCCCCGGCCTAGGCGGCGCGCATCGGTTCGACATCGCGCTGCGGTTGGCGGCGGACGAGAGGCGGGTGCTCGCGATCCCCGAGGAGCTCAGTCGCTCGCAGGGAGCGGCCGGAGCCCCCACGGAGGCTCACCGGCGCGCATCGGCGGACGCGGTCGCCGCCCGCGGCGTCTCTGCCGAGGTGTCGATTGCCGGATCGGCGCTCCGGCTGCGCTATCCGATCTCGGGCGCCCCGCTCGTGTCGATCGTGATCCCCACGCGCGGCGGCCGAGCCACGATTCGAGGCGCCGAGAACGTGCTCGTGGTCGATGCCGTACGCGGAATACTCGAGCGCACGACGTATGCCCCGATCGAGATAGTCGTCGTCGCCGACGACGCCACCCCCCAGGCGGTGATCGACAGCCTGGTCGAGGTCGCCGGGGACCGGCTTCGCCTCGTGCGCTGGTCCGGTCCCTTCAATTTCTCCGGCAAGATGAACCGCGGCGCGGTTCACGCCCGCGGGGACTATCTGGTGCTGCTCAACGACGACGTGGAGCTCATCAGCGCCGACTGGATCGAGGTGATGCTCGGTCTCGCCCAGCAGCCGGGCATCGGCATGGTGGGCACCCTGCTGCACTTCGAGGACGGAACCGTGCAGCACGGCGGGCACCTCTACCGCGACAGCTGGGCCGGCCACATCGCGTTCGGCTGGCAACCGGGGCGGGACGACCCGCTGGGTTCTCTCGGCGTCGACCGGGAGGTCTCGGGCGTCACCGCGGCGTGCGCCATGATCTCCGCCGACACCTTCTGGGAGGTTGGCGGTTTCTCCACGCTCTACGCCGGCAACTACAACGATGTCGACCTCTCGCTCAAGGTTCGCTCCACCGGCCGGAGCATCATCTGGACCCCTCACGCGCGGCTCTTCCACTTCGAATCGAAGAGCCGGGTGGCGACCGTCGTGCCGGAGGAGCTGGCCACGATCCGGCGCCACTGGGGCACCCGGCTGCTCAACGACCCGTATTGGCGCTGAGCCCAGCCGGGCCGGCGGGTGCCTCTCCCCCTTCCGACCGTTCCGAAATCCATGCATTTCTGGCCGCCACTCGGCGTGTCGTCACAGACACGCCGGGGTCGGGCAAGAAATGCATGGATTTCGGATGGTGCGGCGTGGGTGAGCGGAGCTGCGCGGCAAGGGCGTCGCGGGCGGCGGTACGTGCGGGGCGACTCCCCGTCAGCGGTCGGGGAAGTCGTGCGGGAGGGTGCGGAGCACCGGCGTGAGGTGCTCGAGCCGCTCGCGTTCGAGCAGCAGGGCGCGGGACTCGCGCTCGCGACGGATCACGGCGACGCCGGCGAGGAACAGCTCGGGGTTCACGCGCGGCAGCGGTGACACGAAGGTCGACGCCTCGTTGGCGAGGTCGTGGGCCAGCCGGGTCCGCGCGTCGGGTGACAGGCGGGCGGCCTGGCCGAGGAACTGCGTGATCCGCCGGGCCAGTCCGTCTGGCAGCCGCGCCACATCCGCGGTCCTCGACCAGTCGAGGAGCTCCGCCGGCATGCCGAACACGGCCGGGGTGGGTCCGGAGACCCGCTCGTTCTGGCTGTAGGTGCCGGCGAGAAGGTCGCCGAGCCGCTTCGACCGGCCGTTGAGCATGGCCACCATCGCGGCGATCCCGCCGAGGGTGAAGAAGATCTCGAGCACGCCGGTGAGCGCGCGGATGAAGGCATGCCGGGACGCGATCGAACCTCCGTCGTCCCGCACGATCCGCGCCCCGATCGCGAGTCGGCCGAGGGACTTGCCCTGGGTCGCCGTCTCCACCGCCGTCGGCAGCACGATGAGGCAGAAGACGAGGGCGGCGACGGCGGCCGCGGCCCCGCTCGCCTCATCGAGCATTCTGCCGAAGAGAGGCGAGGAGAGCGCGAGGATGATGAGCAGCCAGATGCCCAGGTATACGGCGAAATCGATGAGCGCTCCGGCGGCCCTCAGCACGAAACTTGTTGGGCGCAGATCGAGCGCGACGGCCTCGCCGGTCATGAGCTCGGCATCGTCCTCCGTCGTCGTCGGCACAGACGACGCGACAAAAGCGGAGCGGGGCTCGAATGCCATGTCTAGTATTTAAGCAGATGGATCTCGACGCCTATTCCGCCGCGCACAGCGATGAGTGGGACGAGCTTGCCCGGCTCGGCAAGAAGCGCCGCTTCACCGGTGCGGAGGCCGACCGGCTGATCGAGCGATACCAGTCGGGATCGAGCCAGCTTTCGGCCATCAAGACCACGGCCGGCCAGACGATCCAGGGCGATCGACTCTCCGTCGGACTCTCGCGCGCACGACTCCGGTTCACCGGCGCCGGCCGCAACGTGGTCAGCCAGGTGCCCCAGTTCTTCGCCGCCCAGCTGCCCGCCGCGCTCTTCCGCATCCGCTGGCTCTGCCTCGCCGTCGCGTTCGGAACGGCGCTCGTGGCGACGCTGTACGCCCTGTGGGCGCTCAACACGCCCGGGGTCATCGCGCACTTCGGAACGGCCGAGTTCCGCAAGCAGTTCGTGGAGCAGGACTTCGTCAACTACTACTCCAACCACTCGCCCTCGTCGTTCACCGGCCAGGTCTGGACGAACAACGCCTGGCTCGCCGCACAGTGCATCGCCTTCGGCATCACCGGTGTCTACGCGCCGTACCTGCTGTTCATGAACGCCCAGAGCATCGGGTTGTCCGGCGCGCTGATGGCCTCCCACGACCGGCTCGACATCTTCTTCCTCTACATCGCGCCGCACGGCCAGCTCGAGCTCTACTCGATCTTCACCGCTGGGGCGGCCGGGATGGCCATCTTCTGGGCGTGGATCGCGCCGGGTGCCCGCACGCGGGCCAGGGCCCTGGCCGAGGAGGGCCGGGCCCTGTTCACGGTCGTCATCGGCCTCATCCTCTCCCTCCTCGTCTCCGGGATCATCGAGGGCTTCGTCACCCGCCAGGACTGGCCATGGGTGATCAAGATCGGCATAGGCTCGGTCGCCCTCGGCGCGTTTCTCTTCTACCAGTGGGGGGTCGGGCGGCGGGCCCACCGGGCGGGCGAGACGGGAGACCTGGGGGAGTTCGAGGCGGGGGCCCGGCAGATCGTGGCGGGCTAGCGTGAGCGCCAGCCCGGAGGCCGCGTCGAGGCCGGCGTCGGTGTTCCGGCACCGCGGATTCCGCTGGCTCTGGGGCGCGGAGACGATCAGCCAGTTCGGCTCGCAGTTCAGCCAACTCGCCATCCCCGTGCTCGCCGTGCTCGTGCTGCACGCCGAGGCGTGGCAGCTGGGCATCCTGAACGCGGCGGACACCGCGGCCTTCCTCCTTGTGGGGCTGCCGGCCGGGGCGTGGGTGGATCGGATGCTCAAGCGCCGTGTGATGATCGTGGCCGACCTCGTGCGGGCGCTGGCGCTCGCCACGATCCCGCTGCTCTGGTGGCTCGGCGTGCTGCAGATCTGGCAGCTCGTGATCGTGGGCGTGGTGGTGGGCACCGCCACGGTTTTCTTCGACGTCTCGTACCAGAGCTACATCCCGATCCTGGTCGAGTCGCGGCAGGTCGCCGATGCCAACTCGAAGCTCGAAGCGAGTTTCGAGGTGGCGCGGATCGGCGGCCCGGGGCTCGCCGGCGCCCTGCTCACGGTGATTTCGGCACCGCTGCTCCTGCTGGCGGATGCGATCTCCTTCCTCGTCTCTGCCGCCGCCCTCACCCGGATCAGGGACAACGAGGTTCGCACGGACCCGGCCGATCGGCTCGGGCTCGGCCGGGAGATCGCGGAGGGGGTGCGGTTCGTCGCGGGCCAGCCGCTGATCCGTCGGATCGTCGGCACCACCGCCGCCTCGAACTTCTTCTCACCCTCGCGTTCGTGCTCTTCCCGCTGCTGCTTCTGCGCACCCTGGGACTCGGCCCAGGCGCGCTCGGCCTCATCCTGTCGGTCGGTGCCGTCGGTGGGCTGCTCGGGGCGCTGGCCACGCCGTACCTCGCCCGTCTTCTCGGCGAGGGCACGGTCATCCCGCTGTCCGCGATCGCGAGCGCCCTGGTGATCGGCGCCCTTCCCTTGGCAGCCCTGGTTCCGAGGGCCGCGCTGCCCGTGCTCATCGTGGCGCAGTTCATCCAGTCGTTCCTCGTGCTGGTCTACAACATCACCCAGGTGACGTTGCGCCAGCGGCTCTGCCCGCCGCGCCTTCTCGGGCGAATGAACGCATCGATCCGCTGCGTCGTCTGGGGCGTGATGCCGATCGCTAGTCTCGTGGGCGGCGCTTTGGGCGGATGGATCGGAATCGTCCCCACGCTCTGGATCGCGTTCGCCGGCTCGATCGCCGGCACCTCCTTCGTCGTGTTCTCCCCGCTGCTCGGGATGCGCACGCTCCCCACCGGTCTCGAGACTGAGTCCGTCTGACCCTTCGGTAATTATGAATAGTTCACGATAACTGGCAGAGTGGGGAGGGTGTCCGCGCCCCTCGAATCCCAACTTCATGGGGAGGGACTCCGGGTCACCCGGGGTCGGCTCGCGGTGCTCGCGGCGCTCGAGAGGCTGCCGCACTCCGACGCCGAGACGCTCTCCCACGCGGTGCGGGCAGAGCGCCCCGACATGTCCGTGCAGTCCGTGCACAACGTGCTGGCCGACCTCACTGCCGCCGGCCTCGTGCGGCGCATTGAGCCCGCGCGGTCCCCGGCGCTGTACGAGCGGCGCATCGGGGACAACCACCACCACATCGTCTGCACGGGCTGCGGGGCGGTGGCCGACGTGGATTGCGTGCACGGCTCGGCACCATGCCTCGCGCCCAACGACTCGAGCGGGTACGTCATCACCACCGCCGAAGTGACTTTCTGGGGCCTCTGCGCCTCCTGCCAGCACGCCAACGACCGCAAAATGAAGGAGACATCGTGACGGAACCCACCACATCCCAGACCGGAACCCCGGTAGCGAGCGACGAGCACTCGCTCACCGTCGGGGCCGACGGCGCTGCGGTGCTGCACGACCGATATCTCGTCGAGAAGCTCGCGCAGTTCAACCGCGAACGCATTCCGGAGCGGATCGTGCACGCCAAGGGTGGCGGCGCGTTCGGCACCTTCGTGGTGACCGAGGACGTGTCACGCTTCACCCGCGCCGCCGTCTTCCAGCCGGGTACCACCACCGAGACGCTGCAGCGCTTCTCGAGTGTTGCCGGCGAGCAGGGCAGCCCGGACACCTGGCGCGACGTGCGCGGTTTCTCGGTGAAGTTCTACACCACCGAGGGCAACTACGACATCGTCGGCAACAACACGCCGGTGTTCTTCATCCGCGACGGAATCAAGTTTCCGGACTTCATCCACTCGCAGAAGCGCCTCCCGGGTTCCGGGCTGCGCGACCCAGACATGCAGTGGGACTTCTGGACGCTGTCCCCGGAGTCGGCGCACCAGGTCACCTATCTCATGGGCGACCGTGGCCTGCCGCGCTCCTGGCGCGAAATGCCCGGCTTCGGCTCACACACCTACCAGTGGATCAACGCCGAGGGCGAGCGCTTCTGGGTGAAGTACCACTTCACCTCCAACCAGGGCAACGTCGAGATCGGCGGCGCGGAGGCCGAGCTCATCGCCGGTGCCGACGCGGACCACTACCGCCGCGACCTGCACGACGCGATCGAGTCCGGCGACTTCCCGTCGTGGGATGTCCACGTGCAGGTGATGCCGTACGAGGACGCGAAGACCTACCGCTTCAACCCCTTCGACCTCACCAAGGTCTGGCCGAAGGCGGACTACCCGCTCATCAAGGTGGGCACCCACACCCTCGACCGCAACCCGGAGAACTTCTTCGCCCAGATCGAGCAGGCGGCGTTCTCCCCGGCGAACACGGTGCCCGGCATCGCGGTGAGCCCGGACAAGATGCTGCTGGCACGCGTGTTCTCCTACCCGGACGCCCAGCGCTACCGGGTCGGCACCAACTACAACGAGATCCCGGTCAACGCCCCGATCGCACCCGTGAACAGCTACACGCAGGATGGCGCCGGCCGTCACGGCTTCAAGCCCGCCGCATCCCCCGTCTACGCGCCGAACTCCTTCGGCGGTGCGGTGGCGGATGCCGCGGCCGCCGCCGAGGGGAGCTGGGAGAGCGACGGGGACCTCGTGCGCTCCGCCGCCACCCTGCACTCCGAAGACAGTGACTTCGGGCAGGCCGGCACGCTCTACCGTGACGTGTTCGACGATGCGGCCAAGACCCGATTCCTCGACACCCTCACGGGCGCCGTCGGCGGCGTCACCTCGGCGGAGATCCGGGAGCGCGCAATCCAGTACTGGACGAATGTCGACGCGCACCTCGGCGCCGCGCTGCGAGACGCGCTCTCCGGAGCGTCCGCGGAGTTCGTCAAGGTCGCCGAGTAGGGCGCTCGGACCGTTCGGTCCCTCGGGCCCGCTCGCGTCGGGGGTCGGCACTACTCCGGCAGACTCCAGTTTTGCAGGACGTGTTTTGCAGGATGTGTTCTGCACAGCCCGTCCTGCATAACTGGAGTCTCCCCGGGCGGCGGGGTGCAGCACACTCCCGTTGTGCAGGACGCCGCGTGCCGGCCCCATCCCGCACGAGGTGTCCTGCACAGCCCGTCCTGCATAACTGGAGTCTCCCCGGGCACGGCGGCCCGGGACACGGCGGGCCGGGACGGGGCGAGACCAGGCGCAGAGTCGCCCGAACGCTACAGGCGACCGGCGGCCTTGAGCGCGATGTAGCGGTCGGCAAGGGCCGGCGGAAGGTCCGCCGGGGTCGCGGTAACGACATCCGCCCCCAGCTGCCGGATGGCGGCCGCGATTCGGGTCGAGTCGAGCGCCGAGCGTTCGGCGGCGGCCGCACGATAGACCTCGTCCCGGTTCGACCGCTCGCGGGTCGCCTCGGCGATCGTGGGATCGACCACCGACGACACCACCACCATGTGCTTGCGGGTGAGCTGCGGGAGCACGGCCAGCAGCCCCTGGGATGCGCCTGCCGCCTCGATCGAGGTCATGATCACCACGAGCACACGATGGCTCGTGATCGACGCGACGAGCCCCGGCACCGCCGACCAGTCCATCTCGATGAGCTGCGGGTCGATCGGCGCCATCACGTTGACCATGCGGGAGAGCAGTTCGGCGCCGGTCGCCCCCTGCACCCGCCCGCGCACCCGGCGGTCGTAGACCACGAGGTCGACGCGGTCGCCGGCCCGCGTCGCGAGGGCGCCGAGCAGCAGCGACGACTCGAACGCCGTGTCGATGCGCGGCTCGTTGGCGATGCGCGCCGCGGAGGTGCGGCCGCTGTCGATCACGATCACCACCCGGCGGTCGCGTTCCGGGCGCCAGGTGCGCACGACGAGTTGAGGCCCGGCGCCGGTCGACGGGTCGGTGCGCCGCGCTGTGGCCCGCCAGTCGATCGATCGCACGTCGTCCCCGCGCACGTATTCGCGCAGGCTGTCGAACTCGGTGCCCTGCCCCCGGATCATCACGCTCGTCTTTCCGTCGAGCTCCCTCAACTGGGCGAGCCTCGACGGCAGGTGCTTGCGCGAGTTGAACGGCGGGAGCACTCGGATGGCGCCGGCGAGCTCCAGGGTGGCCTGGCGGGCCAGCAGGCCGAGCGGTCCGAACGACCGCACCGTCACCTGCGCGGCCCGGCGCTCGCCGCGGCGGAACGGGGTGAGAGTCGTCACGATCGCCCGGCGTTCGCCGGGCGGCAGGTCCAGGCGCGCGCGGCTGGGGCTCGCTCCCGCCGACGGCTGCCAGCCGTCTCGCACGATCCCGCGAATCCGGCGCCGGCCGGCATTGGCCAGGTACAGGGTGGAGAAGACGGTCTCGCCGAGCCGCACCCGCTCCGGCAGGTCGCGCTCGAGCGCGAGGGTGCGCGGGGAGCCGGCGAGGATGAGGTCCCCGGTGCCCACGAGCGCGACGACGGCGAGCCAGCCGAGCAGCAAGACCGGGTCGTCGAGCAGCACGATCGGCACGATGCCGAGCGCCACGAGCAGCACGAAACGACCGGAGACCGCCATGGCTAGATCGGCACCTGCACCTGTTGCATGATCGAGCGCAGGATCGAGTCTGACGACACGCCCTCGAGTTCCGCCTCTGGGCGAAGCTGCACCCGGTGCCGCCAGACGGGCAGCAGCATGGCCTGCACGTGATCCGGAGTGATGGCCGTCGAGCCGTTCAGCCAGGCCCAGGCCTTCGCGGCCGAGAGGAGAGCCGTCGTCCCGCGCGGGCTCACCCCGAGCTTTACCGACGGGCTCTGCCGGGTGGCACGGGCGAGGTCGACGATGTAGGCGATCACGTCCGGGCTCGAGCCGACGAGTGCGACCTCGGCCTGGGCGGCAGCGAGACCCGCGGCGTCGAGCACGGCACTCACGCCCGCGGCCTCGAGGTTGCGCGGGTTGAAGCCGGCGGCGCTCCTGGTGAGCACCTCCACCTCATCCGCCCGTTCCGGGATGTCGAGAACGAGCTTGAGCAGGAAGCGGTCGAGCTGGGCCTCCGGCAGCGTGTAGGTGCCCTCGTACTCGATCGGGTTCTGGGTGGCGGCGACGATGAACGGCACCGGGAGCAGGCGGGTGTCGCCGTCCACGCTCACCTGGCGCTCCTCCATCGCCTCGAGCAGCGCCGCCTGGGTCTTCGGGGGAGTGCGGTTGATCTCGTCGGCGAGCAGGATGTTGGTGAACACCGGGCCCGCACGAAAGTCGAACTCGCCGATCTTGGCGTCGTAGACCAGGGAGCCGGTCACGTCGCCCGGCATGAGGTCCGGGGTGAACTGCACGCGCTTGGTGTCGAGCCGAAGCGCCCGGCTCAGGGTGCGCACGAGCAGCGTCTTGGCGACCCCGGGAACCCCTTCGAGCAGCACGTGGCCGCCGGCGAGCAGCGCGATGATGAGACCCGTGACCGCACCGTCCTGGCCGACGACGGCCTTGCCCACCTCGGTGCGCACCCGAGCGAACTGGTCGCGCACGGCGGGGGACTGGTGTCGAGGCTCCTGCGCTGCCGGGGCTTCCGGCGATCCTTGGGCGGTGTCAGTCATGCGTTCATTCTCCATGGTCGGTCAGGCGGGGCGGATCGAGCGGGCGACCGAGCGCTCGAGTTCAAGGAGCCGGTCGGACAGTCGCACGAGTTCGCGGTCGGTGCGCGGGGTCTCGTCGAGCAGCAGCGAGCGCAGCTGCCGGGGGTCGGAACCCGTGACGGCGGATGCGGCGGCGATCACGTCGTCCACGGTCGCGAGCCGCGGTAGGCCGCACAGGGCGGCGACGCGGGCGATGGTGCCGACCCGAAGCGAGTCGAGGGCGCGCAGCCGAGCCCCGCCGCGCTGGTAGAGCCGGGCCCGCCCCTCCATGGTCTCGCTCGCGCGCACCGTCACCGGCAGGTTCTCGATCACGAGCGGCCCCATCCGGCGGCCCCGCCAGAACGCGGCGGCGATCGCCACGATCACGAGCAGCGCCATCACGGAGCTGACCCACACGGGGGTGAGCTCGGCGATGCTCGGGGCGCCCGCGGTCGCGGTGTCGTCGATCGTCGGCAGGTACCAGACGAGCCGCGGGTTGGCGCCGAGCAGGTTGAGGGCGAGCGCCGCGTTTCCGCGCTCGGCGACGTGCTCGTTCGACAGGGCGTCCGTCGTGCCGAGCACCGTGACCGTGCGGCCGCCGCGCTCGAGACGGATGAGGGAGAAGACCTTCGACCCGCTGCCCAGGCAGCGCGTGGCGACCGTGTCTGTTCCCGTCATCCGGTAGCCGCGGCCCGCGCCGGTCACCGACTCCGCCTTCGCGACCGCGGAAAGCGCGCAGTCGCTGCGCAGCACCTTCCGCTTCACCGTCCCGGCCTGGGCCACCTGCGGGGCCAGCGCCCGCAACTGGGCGAACCCGGGGGTGAGCACCACGACATCCCTGGCCAGGCCGGCGATCTCGGTCAGTCGCGTGTCGTCGAGGAAGTCGCCGGAGTCGTAGAGAAACAGCGTGGAGTCCGGGCGGGCGACGAGGGCGGACTTCGCCGAGCCGAACGAGCCGGCCACCCGCACATCCAGCCCCTGCTGACGCAGCACCTCGGCCACCGCCATGCTGCCGATCGGCCCGGGATTGGTGGCCGAGAACGCGGTGCCGCGGGAGAGGGCCGAGCCGGTGAGGGCGATCCCGAGGATCGCGACCAGCACGAGGAAGGTTGCCGCGATGATCCAGAACAGCGATCGACGGGTGGCCCGGCGAATCGTGGGGGTGGTCGACGTGGCGGTCATCCGCCGCCGCCCGCGGTCGACAGGGGGGACCGGATGGAGCGCAGCTCGGCCTCGAGTTCGGCGGCGCGGCGGTAGGCCGCCTCCGTGCCTGGGCCGTCGAGGTAACGCACCTCGTCGAACACCGTGGCCGTGGCGGCGAGCGCCGCGGCGAGGGAGGGGAAGAGGGCTCCCGCCCGGGCGGAGAACTCCCGGGCTGTGGTGCCCGGCGAGGTCGTGAGGATGGTGCGCTCGGCGAGACCCCGCGCGATGGATCGGAACATCTCCTCGATGGCGAGAGCCCAGTCCTCCCTCGCCGCCGCATCATTCGCCGCGCGCCGCATCGCCGCGGCGTCGCGCTCGTCGCCCATGCCGAAGAGCGCACCGGTGACCGCGCTGCGTCGTCCAAGCCGCGGCACCCCGAAGATGAGGAACGCGACCACCACCACGGCGAGCACCACCAGGGCCGCGATGGCGAGGATGGGTCCCTGGAAGGGGCCGCCGACCCCGGCGGTGAGCGACTTCAGCCAGTCCCAGAACGCGGCGGACGCCCGGTCGAACCAGGTGGGTTGGGCCGCGCGGTACTGGGCCTTGGCGAGTTCGGCGATGATCCGCTGCTGGGCCTGGGCGGCATCCGGATCGACCGGAACGTCGAGCGGCAGGTTCATGCCCAGGGCGAATCGCCCGCCGGTGCCGGCACGCCGGCCTCCCGCGGCAGGTACGGATCGGCGACACCGGCGGCGCCGGACTGCCTGGCCTCCACGAAGCGCACGAGCTCCAGGTCCAGCCCCTCCCGGCGCATCCGGAGGTCGACGTAGAGGAGCGCGGTCGTCGCGGTCTGCACCACGGTGCTGATCGCGAGGAAGACGACGGTCACGATCACCGTCAAGACCAGAAGCGCGCCCGTGACGACGACAGTGACCGCCCCCTGCTGGCCGTTCGGGTCGAGGAGCCCGATAGCGATCGGCGCGATGAAGCCGAGCGGCGCGGAGACGACCTGCGAGATCACGCTGATGATCACGCTCACCAGCAGCTGGATGCCGAACACCCGCCAGAAGGAGCCCCGAGTGAGTTTCCAGGAGCGCGCCACCGCCTGCCGGATGCTGAGACGTTCGATCATGAGCACGCTCGGCACCAGGCTGAGTTTGGTGGTGATCCAGGCGGCAACCACCAGGAAGCCGAGGCCGCCGAAGACGCCGAGCAGCACCCCGATCACGATTCCGGCCACGCCGAGGGTCGCCACGAAGAGGGCGACGAGGCCCGCGAGCACGCCGAAGGCGACCAGCAGCACCGCGCCCACGATGAGGGTCCAGCCGATCAGGGCGCCGATGCGGCCGCGCGCCCGGCCGTACAGCTCGCGGAAGGTCTGCTTCTCGCCGAGCGTGGCGCGGGAGATCTCGAGCACGATGATTCCCTGCACCAGCGCGCCGACGACCGCCGACAACAGCACCGGCACGAGACTCGCGAGCACGATCGTCGCGACCGAACCGGCCGCGATCGTGGCGTTGTCCGCGTTGGTGCTCGAGTTGATGCGGGAGACCGAGAAGAAGGTGACGAGGCCGACCACGGCGTAGAGGAGGAGGTAGGCCGAGCCCTGCAGCAAGAGCGCCGCCCCAAAAGTGGGGCGCGGATTGCGCCGCAGCACCCGGAACGACGCGCCGAGGATGGTGCCCAGGTCGAGCGGTCGAAGCGGGATGAGCCCGGGCTTCGGCGGTGGCGTCCAGCCGGGTTGCCCCTGCGCCGACTGCGGCCTCGATCCCTGACCGGGTGGGGTGTAGTAGCCGGAGGCGGGCGCCGGCACGGGCAGAATCGGCGGGATTCCGGGCGTTCCCGCCCCATTTGTGCCCCCTGGGCGGCCCTCGGGCGACTGCCACTGCGTGTCGTCGGTCACTCGCGTTCCCCTCAGTCGGCTGTCGTCTGGTTCACACCCTCGGCAATTATGCTTTCACACTCGACTACTCTTATGCGAAAGCCTCACGAAACCCGAAATCAGCGGGGGCTCCGAACCAAAGACGGGACGATGACCGCACGAATTCTTGTGGTGGACGATGACACCGCGCTCGCAGAAATGATCGGCATCGTTCTCCGCTCGGAAGGCTTCGAGCCGATCTTCTGTGCCGACGGCTCCCTCGCCCTCGAGGCGTTCCGCACGGCCAAACCCGACCTCGTGCTCCTCGACCTCATGCTCCCGGGCAAGGACGGCATCGAGGTCTGCGCGGAGATCCGCACCGAATCCGGCGTGCCCATCATCATGCTCACCGCCAAGTCCGAGTCCTCGGATGTCGTGCGCGGTCTGGAGAGCGGGGCCGACGACTACGTCGTCAAGCCCTTCAATCCCAAGGAGCTGGTGGCACGCATCCGCACCCGCCTCCGCCCGACTCCCACCGGCAGCGCCGACGTGCTCCAGGTGGGTGACCTGCGACTCGACGTGGCCGGCCACGAGGTACGGCGCGGAGACAACAAGATCAACCTCACCCCGCTCGAGTTCGAGCTGCTGCTGGCGCTGGCGCTCAAGCCCCAGCAGGTGTTCACCCGCGAGATGCTCCTCGAACAGGTCTGGGGCTACCACTACAAGGCAGACACCCGCCTCGTGAATGTGCACGTGCAGCGGCTGCGCGCGAAGGTCGAAGACGATCCGGACAACCCGCGGATCGTGATGACCGTTCGCGGTGTCGGCTATCGCGCGGGTGCCAGCACCTAACTCGTCCGGCTCCCCATGAAGATCCTCGACTGGCGGTCGTATCTCGGTCGGCTCGTGCGGTTCTGGCGCACGTCGCTGCAGTTCCGCACGGTCACCATCACCGTGGTGCTCTCCGGCCTCGCCGTGCTCATCATCGGCTCCTCGATCGTCGTGAGCATCGGCAACAACCTCTTCGCGTCGCGCAGCAACCAGGTGCAGGATGAGGCGCGCAGCGCCCACAACCTCGCCCAGGGCATCTTCGATGCGGCAGAGCCCGTCGGCGACCAGGGCCCGACCGTGGAGCTGGACAGCCTCCCGGGCACCGTGCGGGACAAGATCCTGCCCTCCACGACCACCCAGGGAGGAACGGCGTTCGCGATCCTGCGCACCCCGGGGCAGACCACCTCGGCGATCATGCAGCCGGCGAGCTCAACGAACTTTCCGGATGTCGTGACCGAGGCCCTGCGCAAGAGGGTCGTCGCCGACCCCCAGCACGTGCAATTCCAGTCGGTGACGCTCACCGACGGGTCGCCGGGGCTCGTCGTGGGGTCGAACGTGACGGTGCCGTCCGCGGGCAGCTACGAGCTGTACCTCGTCTACGACCTCTCGCAGGTTGCCGTCACCCTCAACTTCGTGAAGCAGACCCTCCTGCTCGGCGGGCTCGCCCTCATCCTGCTCATCGGGGCGGTCACCTACATCGTCGTGCGACTCGTGGTCGGACCGATCAGAGTGGCCGCAGAAACGAGTGAGAAACTGGCCGCCGGGCAGCTGGAGCAGCGCATCCCGGAGAAGGGAGACGACGTGATCGCCACCCTCGCGCGCTCCTTCAACGGCATGGCCGACAGCCTGCAGGAACAGATCACCAAGCTCGCCGAGCTGTCCAGGCTGCAGCAGCGCTTCGTCTCCGACGTGTCGCACGAGTTGCGCACCCCGCTCACGACGATCCGGCTCGCCGGCGACGTGCTCTACGACCAGCGCGAGTCCTTCGAGCCGTCGACCGCGCGCACGGCCGAGCTCCTGCGCACCCAGGTGCAGCGCTTCGAGGTGCTGCTCGCCGACCTCCTCGAGGTGAGCCGCTACGACGCGGGCGCCGTGGAGCTCGAGCTCGAGCCCACCAACCTCGTGCGGCTGGTGGAGGACGCCGTCGACACGATGCAGCCGCTCGCCGACGAGCGCGGATCGGCCCTGCGACTCGTGGCCCCCGGCGGCTACTTCGAGGCGGAGGTGGATGCCCGACGCATCCGCCGCGTGCTCCGCAACCTCCTCGGCAACGCGATCGAGCACGGCGAGGGGCGCCCCATCGTCGTGATGGTGGACAGCAACGCGAGTGCCATCGCGCTCGCCGTGCGGGACTACGGCATCGGGATGAAACCGTCGGAGGTGTCCAGGGTCTTCGACCGGTTCTGGCGGGCCGACCCGTCCCGGCAGCGCACCATCGGCGGCACGGGCCTCGGGCTGGCGATCTCGCTCGAGGACGCCGCGCTGCACGACGGCTGGCTGGAGGTGTGGTCCGAGTTCGGTGTCGGCACCTGTTTTCGTCTCACCCTGCCTCGCGAACGCGGCAAGCCGATCGTGTCGTCGCCGCTCGACCTGCCGCCGGACGACTCGATCCACCTCGGAGTCGACCATGACTGAGCGCGGCCTGCGCCGTGTGCTCGCGGCCGCGATCGCGATCGTCGTCGTGGCCGGGGCCAGCGGCTGTGTCGGCATCCCCGGCGACGGGCCGGTGAACCAGGGGCTCTCGCTCAGCGCGGGCTCCGGCGGCGCCAACTTCGACTTCAACCCGGAGGGCCCGGAGCTCGGCGCCAGCAAGGAGAGCATCCTCAAGGGATTCGTTGCCGCGTTCACCTCGGCGACCGGCGGCTACGCCGTGGCGAAGAAGTTCCTGGCCTCCACCTTCAAGGACAAGTGGGACCCGCGCGCGAGCGTGCAGGTGCGCACCGGCCAGCCGCGGCTCTCGGCGGTGAACGACAGCACCATCCTCTACTCGTTCGACACGATCGCCACCGTCGACGCCCTCGGCGCATACACCGAGTCCTCCCAGCCGTCGACCCTGCAGTTCGGCTTCGTGAAGGAGGACGGCCAGTGGCGCATCAATGCCGCGCCGGCCGGAATCGTGCTCTCCGACCAGACGTTCCAGCGCATCTTCACCCAGCAGACGCTCTACTTCCTCGACTCGAACAACGAGCACCTCGTGCCCGACCTGCGCTGGTTCCCCCGCGGGACTGCCGCGACGGGCGTCGCCACCTCGTTGCTCGCCGGACCTCCCACCTGGCTCAAGGGGGCGGCGTTCTCGCGCTTTCCGGAGGGCACCCAGCTCAGCGACGCGGGCAGCATCGTGACGCCGGAGGACGGGGTGGCCACCATCGACCTCTCCAAGGAGTCTCTGGCGGCCAGTCCGCGCGAGCGCCAGCTCATGAAGCTACAGCTCTCGGAGAGCCTGCGCTCGGTCGGCAACATCTCGAGCGTGCGGATCTCGGTGGAGGGGACCCCGCTGCAGATCGACGACCTGGGCGCGAGTGGACCGCAGGCCGACACCAAGGTGGACGCCCAGGCGCTCGTGCTGCGCAAGGGCGAGTTCGGTTTCTATGCCAACGGTCAGGTCGCGGCGCTCAGCCTGAGCCGCGCGGTGGTCGCCCTCAAGGCTCGGGCGGCGACGTTGTCCTCCGACGGGGCCTCGATCGCGGTGCTCGGCGCCGGGGGAGTGTCGCTGCTGCGCAAGGGCGTGGCCCAGACGCCGCCTCTCGACACGCGCGCCGGTCTCGTGGCGCCGTCCCTCGACGAAAACGGCTATGTCTGGTCGGTGCCGTCGAACCAGCCCAACGCCATCACGGCGTTCGATCCGGCCGGCACCCCGCATCCGGTCATGGCGGCCCTTCCCGGCGACTCGCAGGTCCAGTCCCTCGAGGTGTCGCGCGACGGCGCCCGCGTGGTGATCCTGCTCTCGACTCCCACCGGACCGCGGCTCATCGTCTCGGCGATCCTGCGCGACCCGGACAAGCAGGCGCCCCTGAGCCTCAAGGCGCCCATCGTGGATCTGCCCCTCGGCGATGGTGGCGCCGTCGATGCGACCTGGGTTGACCAGTTGACCGTGGCGACGCTCGTGTCGACCAGTGAGGGATCGAACATCGAGGCGTTCACCATCGGTGGGCAGCGCCAGTCGCTCGACAGCCTGCCGTCCAACGCGGCGAGCGCCATCGTGGGCGGCAACGGCCAGACGGGGCTGCGCGTTCTCGCGGGCGACTCCACGATCTGGGCGTTCCAGGGCAGCAGCTGGCAGAACACCAGGGTCAAGGTCGACTTCATCGCCACTCAGCGCTGAGCCGGCGGTTGTCCACAGGTGCGGGCCACCCCGGCCGCGGAGGGCCCTCCCGAGGCCATCCTTGGGCGATGAGACGGTTTCTCGTTGACGCGGCGCTCGATGCCTGGTCGGTGTTGATGCCGGTGAGTTGCGCGGGGTGTGGCGCGGCGGACCGCGGGCTGTGCCCCGGCTGCCGGGCGGCCCTCGATCCGCAGCCGCGCAGCATCCGTCTCGCCGACGGCACCTCGGTGACCTCGGCGCTGCGCTACGAGGGGAGCGTGCGGCACGCGATCCTGGCCCTCAAGGAGCAGGGCAGGACGGATGTCGCCCGCGCGCTCGCCCGACCGCTCGCCGCGGCGATCGGCACCGTCGTGCACGGGCCGGTGCAACTCGTTGCCGTGCCCTCCAGCCGCGCCTCGTTCCGGCGGCGCGGCTTCGACCCGGTGGCGGTTCTCCTGCGCGGCACCGGGCTCGGGCGATCGGCGAGGGTGCTCGCCCCCTCGGCCGCCAGGACCGAGCAGAAGTCCCTCGGCAGGGCGGACCGCGCGCGCAATCTCCCGGGATCGATGCGGGCGACGATGCCTCTCGACGGGCGTCGCTTCGTGCTCATCGACGACGTGCTCACCACCGGGGCGACCATCACCGAGGCGGCCCGAGCGCTTCGCGACGCGGGCGCCGAGGTGGTCTCGGCGGCCACCCTCGCCGACACGCCGAAGAGGTCGGCCGATTCTTAGGACACACACCGACAAAACAGTGACACGGCCCGTGCAACAGGTCTACGGTGGGCGAAAGAGGCGCGGATTGATCGCCTGGTTCCACCGGGCATCGCGCCAAACAGGAACTGGGGAGAGCCATGGAAATTTCCATCACCGGCCGCAACCTAGGGATCACTGATCGATTCCGGGCATACGCAACCGAAAAGGCCGAGAAGATCGCCCACCTGGCCGACAAGGCCCTCGCGTTCGAGGTGAAGGTAAGTCGGCATAACGAGAAGCTCGGCTCGAGCGGCGACGATCGCGTCGAGCTGACCCTCATCGGACCGGGCCCCTTGGTGCGCGCGGAATCCACCGGACCCGACAAGTACGTGGCCTTCGACCTCGCCATCGACAAGCTCGTCGAGCGATTGCGCCGGGCCAAGGATCGACACAAGGTTCATCGAGGCAAGCATCGACCCACCTCCCTGCGCGAGGCGAGTTCGAACGGCTTCAGCGTGACTGACATCCGGCCGGCCGACCCGGCGGTGATGGAGAAGGTGCGCACCGGCTCGATCCCCACCGTGGAGAGCGTCGAGGAGGTGGCCGAGGTGGAGCCGGAGTGGAGCCCCGTCGTCATCCGCAAGAAGGTCTTCGCCTCCGTGCCGATGACCGTCGATGACGCGCTCTACTACATGGAACTCGTCGGCCACGACTTCTACCTGTTCATCGATGCCGAGACGGAGCGCCCGAGCGTCGTCTACCGGCGCAAGGGCTGGGACTACGGCGTGATCGGTCTCGACCACGACGCCGAGGAGTTCCAGGAGGCCGCGACGGCCAACCGCAAGCTGCGCGGCTGAGTCCGGTCCCGGCGGGTGGCGAGAAGCCGCCCGCCGGGACTGCCCGTTAACGGGGGGTGCGGATGCCGCGAAGCGCCCCGTTGTCAGGCTCGGCTCAAGCTAGGCTTGCTAAGATTACGGATTGGTCACGCGCGTCGCGCGAGTCGCACGGCGTGACCGAACCGAAAACTCGGGTTCGGCTCCGACACAGGCGCCGCGTTGTCGCGATGACTGCGGCCCAGCACCTGACCCGACTTGATGCATCTGGAGTGAGCAGTGGCCAACGTTCTAGAAAAGGTCCTTCGCGTCGGCGAGGGACGAACCCTTCGCAGGCTCGAGCGGTACGCGCTCGCCGTGAACCACCTCGAGGACGACTTCAAGGAACTCAGCGACGAGGACCTGAAGAACGAGACGAACGAGTTCCGCGAGCGCTACTCGAACGGCGAGTCCCTGGAAGACCTGCTGCCGGAGGCCTTCGCCGCCGTCCGTGAGGCGTCCACCCGCACCCTGGGCCTGCGTCACTTCGACGTGCAGCTCATGGGCGGAGCGGCCCTGCACCTGGGCAACATCGCCGAGATGAAGACCGGAGAGGGCAAGACCCTCGTGGCAACGCTCGCCGCGTACCTCAACGCCATCCCGTCCCGCGGCGTGCACGTGATCACGGTCAACGACTACCTGGCCAGCTACCAGTCGGAGCTCATGGGGCGCATCTTCCGTGCTCTCGGCATGACCACCGGCTGCATCCTCTCCGGCCAGACCCCCGCCGAGCGCCGCGAGCAGTACGAGGCGGACATCACCTACGGCACGAACAACGAGTTCGGCTTCGACTACCTGCGCGACAACATGGCGTGGCAGGCGAGCGACATGGTGCAGCGCGGACACAACTACGCGATCGTCGACGAGGTCGACTCGATCCTCATCGACGAGGCGCGCACCCCGCTCATCATCTCCGGCCCCGCGTCGGGGGAGGCCAACCGCTGGTTCAACGAGTTCGCGAACCTCGCCAAGAGGCTCACCCCCGACGTCGACTACGAGGTCGACGAGAAGAAGCGCACCGTGGGCGTGCTCGAACCCGGCATCGAGAAGGTCGAGGACTACCTCGGCATCGACAACCTGTACGAGTCGGCGAACACCCCGCTCATCTCGTTCCTCAACAACTCGATCAAGGCATCCGCCCTGTTCAAGAAGGACAAGGACTACGTCGTCATGAACGGCGAGGTGCTCATCGTCGACGAGCACACCGGCCGTATCCTGATGGGCCGCCGCTACAACGAGGGCATCCACCAGGCCATCGAGGCCAAGGAGGGTGTCGAGGTCAAGGCCGAGAACCAGACCCTCGCCACGGTCACCCTGCAGAACTACTTCCGCCTCTACAAGAAGCTCTCCGGTATGACCGGTACGGCCGAGACCGAGGCCGCCGAGTTCATGAGCACCTACAAGCTCGGTGTTGTCTCCATCCCCACGAACAAGCCGATGCAGCGCATCGACCAGTCCGACCTCGTCTACA
>NZ_JAYSJZ010000055.1:0-21786 GCF_043726815.1 Lacisediminihabitans sp. | reverse complement strand
CCACCGCATCATCGACGACTTCATGATCCAGGGCGGCGACCCGCTCGGCCAGGGCACCGGCGGACCGGGCTACAACTTCGACGACGAGATCCACCCGGAACTGACCTTCACCAAGCCGTATCTCCTCGCCATGGCCAACGCCGGCAGCCGTAACGGCAAGGGCACGAACGGTTCGCAGTTCTTCATCACCACCGTGCCCACCACCTGGCTTCAGGGCAAGCACACCATCTTCGGCGAGGTGGCCGACGAGGCCTCCCGCGACGTCGTGAAGAAGATCGAGGCCGTGGAGAAGGATTCCCGCGACAAGCCCAAGGAAGACGTCGTCATCAACACCGTGACGATCGAGGAGCTCTAACCTTCGTGACCACCCCGTGAGCGCGGCGCCACCGAGCTCGGACAATTACTGCTACCGGCATCCTGACCGCCAGAGCTATGTGCTGTGCCAGCGCTGCGGGCGCACGATCTGCCCGGAGTGCCAGACCGTCGCAGCGGTGGGAGTGCACTGCCCGGAGTGTGTCAAGGAGGCCAGGCAGTCCGCCCCGCGCACGCGTCCGGCGATTGTGACGTCGATGCGCCGCGCCGGCAGGAGCGATTCACCGCTGGTGACCTACTCGATCATCGCCGTGTGCGTGATCGTGTTCGTCGCGGAGCAGTTTCTCGGCGGCACGGGCGGCGCGGTGTTCCAGTCGCTCGTGGCCTACGGGCCTCTCACCATCACCGAGCCGTGGCGACTGCTCACGTCGATCTTCGTGCACCTGTCGATTCTGCATCTGCTGTTCAACATGTACTCGTTGTTCATCTTCGGGCCGATCCTCGAACGGCTTCTCGGACGAGGGCGCTTCGCGGCCCTGTTCTTCCTCAGCGGGCTGGGCGGCTCGGTGGCCGTGCTCCTCATCGCGCCCGCCATCCCCGTCGCCGGGGCGTCCGGCGCGATCTTCGGACTGCTCGGTGCCTTCTTCGTGATCCAGCGGCACCTGGGCGGCAACAATGTGCAGCTGCTGATCGTGATCGCGCTGAACCTCGTGATCGGGTTCGTCGTGCCGAACATCGCGTGGCAGGCGCACGTGGGTGGGCTCATTGTCGGCGCCGCCGTGGCGCTGATCTTCGTGCGCACGCGAGATCGTAAGCAGCGGGTCCTGCAGTTCGCGCTGCTCGGCGTGACGCTGATCGCGTTGATCGGACTCACCGTCTACGGTGCGGCAACGGTGTTCTCCCGGATCTGATCGAGGAGTTATCCACAGGGTTTTCCACACTGGGGATAATTACACCCGTGTAATTGGTCCGCATTAACGGGGACCGTTTCGGGCGGACTCGTGGACGGTCAGCGAGTCAGCGGAGGCGCTCGACGGGCCGTTCGCCGACGCGGGAGAACGGATGAGCGAAGAGTCAGCGCCAGCGAGTTGTCATGAGGAATCCCACGAAGAGGATTCCGAAGCCGACGAGAATGTTCCAGTCCTTGAGCGCCGGAACCGGCAGGGTGTTCTGGCTCACGTAGAAGACGATGATCCAGGCGAGCCCCACGAGCATCAGCCCGAACATGATCGGCTTGAACCACACCGGGTTCGGAACGTCATCTCCCCCACGCGTCTCTTGCGGGGCGACGGGCTTGGAGCGGGGGTTCGATCTGGCCATTCGGGAATTCTACCGTGAAAGCGCGGGCGGCCCCCGAGAGTCGGCCGCGAAAGGGCTGGAACGGCGCCACCGCCTACAATCGACACCATGACCGACGAGCGGAAGCGCCGAAAATCGGGCGCCCGCAGCGCGCCCGCCAGGGTCAGCGTGATCGGCGTCATCGGGGAACTCTTCATCACCGCCGGGGTGCTGGTGTTCCTCTTCCTGGGCTGGCAGCTGTGGCTCAACGACCTCATCGTCGGAACTGATCAGAATCGGGCGGGGGTGGCCCTCGCCCACGACTGGGACACCGCAACCCCCACCCACGCGCACGTCACGCCCGCGGTTGCGCCTGACTATGGCCCGCCGGTGGTGGCCGAGCCGCCGAAGAACGCGGTGAAGTTCGCGGTGATGTACGTGCCGCGGTTCGGCGCGGACTATGCGCGCTCGATCTCGGAAGGGGTGGGCACGACCGACGTGCTCGACAGGAACGGCATCGGGCACTACCCGGGAACCCAGATGCCGGGTGCGGTCGGCAACTTCGCGGTCGCGGCCCACCGCACCACCCACGGCGCCCCGTTCAAGCAGCTCGCAAGCCTGACGGTGGGCGACAAGATCTACGTGCAGACCCAGGACGGCTACTACACCTACGACTTCCGCGGCCTCGAGTACGTGCGACCCACCGCCGTGGACGTGCTCGACCCGGTGCCCCGTGTCCCCGGTGCCACGCCCACCGAGAGGGTGCTCACCATGACGAGCTGCAACCCGATGTTCTCGGCCGCGGAGAGGATAATTGCCTATTCGGTGCTGGAATCCTGGCAACCGACATCCGCAGGCCCGCCGACGGCGATCCTCGCCACCGTGACCGCGAAGGGATAGGACATGTACGCAGCACTCTGGCGACTCATGCCCGGTCCGATGTGGCTGCGGGTGGTGCTGATGGTGGCACTCTTCGCCGTGATTCTCTCGGGGCTCGTCTTCGTGGTGTTCCCGTGGCTCAATACCTTTGTCAATGTGAATGATGTGACGGTGAATCAATGACTCGAATCCTGGTCGTGGACAACTACGACAGCTTTGTCTACACGCTGAACGGATACCTCCTTCAACTGGGCGCGGAGACCGAGGTGGTGCGCAATGACTCGTTCGCCGCGAGCGACGCGGCCGCCCGGATCGCCGAATACGACGGGGTGCTCCTCTCCCCTGGCCCGGGAGCCCCGGCAGCGGCCGGCGTCTCGGTGCCGATCGTGCTCGCCGCGCTCGAGTCCGGGCTGCCGCTCCTGGGCGTGTGCCTCGGCCATCAGGCGATCGCGGAGGCGCTCGGCGCCACGGTCACCCACGCCGAGGAACTCATGCACGGCAAGACGTCGAGCATCACCCACGACGGGAGCGAGTTCTACCTCGGCGTGCCCCAGCCCTTCACGGCCACTCGCTACCACTCGCTCGCCGTCGTCGACTCGACCGTGCCGCGCGAGCTGATCGTGACGTCGAGGACCACCGGCGGCGTCATCATGGGCATGCGGCACGAAGCGGCGCCGCTGTTCGGTGTGCAGTTCCACCCCGAGTCGGTGCTCACCGAGGGAGGCTACGCGATGATCGCCAACTGGCTCGCCGTGGCCGGGCTTCCCGAGGCTCGCGAGGCGGCGAGAGGCCTCACGCCGCTCGTGAACCTGAGCTGATCGGGGCCCGAACCGCACAGCCCTGAACCGCCCGGGCCCGAACCGCTCAGGGCCCGAGCCGAATCACTTGCTGCAGTAGGTGAGGGTGATCGAGGAGTGCTGCGGCTGGTTGTCGCCCTTGAGGGACTGGGCGGTGACGTTGCCCCCGGCACAACTGGCATCGGGCACGGTGTTGATGGTCAGCCCCAGCGGCTCGAGCAGGGTGTTCGCTTCCGGGATCGGCCTCCCGCCGACATCGGGGATGTTGATCAGGCCGTCGGAGATCACCAGGTCGATGACGTCGCCCTCGTGCGCGGCAGAGTTCGCCTCCGGCGTGCTGCGGATCACCGTCCCCGCCGCGAGCGTCGCCGAATGCTCTGGGCTCGACTTGCCGTACTGGAGTTTGCGGTCGGTGAGGGCGGCCTTCGCCTGGTCCTCGCTGAGATTGTTAACACTCGGAACGGTCGTGGGGTTCTTGCCGTCTGACACATAGACCTTCACGGCCTGGTTGCGCGGTACCCGAGAGTCCGCGGCGGGGTCGGTGGAGATGATGTCGCCCTTGGCCACGCTGTCGCTCGGCAGGGTGAGCCGGCTGGGCACGAGCTTGAGGTCGGTGAGTTTCGTGGCACCGGCGTCGTACTGCTCGCCGACGATGTTGGGGACGCGTACCGAGAGGCCGTCGCCGATCGTCGACGGCGGCAGGTGGATCACCCAGAACACGACCGCGACGAGGATCACGGCGAGGCTTGCGATGCCCACCCAGATCCAGGCGACGGGCGGGCGGCTCTGAGTGCGCACCGCGCGCTCGTCGGCGCGGGCGTTCAACTGGCGCAGGGCGGCCTCCGACCCAGCGGTGGCCGCCGGGTTCGCACCGAAGAGAGTCGCGTTGAAGTCGTTGGCTACGGCCTTGCGCGGGGGCACGGAACCGGCGGCGGCGGTCTCGAGATCGTCCCGGAACTCCGCGGCGGTCTGGAACCGCTCGAACTTGTCCTTGGCGAGGGCGTGCAGCACGACGGCGTCGAGGGCCGGAGACACCCGGGGGTTGAGTGAGCTGGGCGCAACCGCGGGCTCGCTGATGTGCTGGTAGGCCACCGCGGCGGCGCGGTCGCCCCGAAACGGCGGGCGGCCGGTGAGGAGCTCGAACAGCACCACGCCGGTGGAGTAGAGGTCGGTGCGGGCATCCACCGTCTCTCCGCGCGCCTGCTCCGGGGAGAAGTACTGCGCGGTGCCGAGAACGGCGCTCGTGTCGGCCACCGTCGCCGAACTGTCGGAGACGGCCCGGGCGATGCCGAAGTCCATGACCTTCACCTGGCCGTTTTGGGTGACCATGATGTTGCCGGGCTTGATGTCGCGGTGAACGAGCAGCGCGCGATGGCTGTACTCGAGGGCGGTCAGCACGCCCGAGATGATGCGCACGGCCTCCTTGGGCTCGAGCGGGCCGTCGGCGATGATGTCCCTGAGCAGGCGGCCATCCACGTATTCCATGACGATGAACGGAACCTGGCGCTCCAGCCCGTTCGGCTCCTGCACCGTTTCCTCGCCAGCATCGAACACGCGCACGATGGTGGGGTGGGCCATCCGGGCGGCCTTCTGGGCCTCCTCGCGGAAGAGCACCCGGAAACGGGGATCGGTGGCGAGGGCTGGCTTGAGGAGTTTGATCGCAACGCGCCGACCGAGGCGGGTGTCGTTTCCCACGTGAACGTCGGACATCCCGCCGCGGCCGATGAGCGCGCCCACCTCATAACGGCCGGCGAGCAGCCGGGTATCTTCGGTCACGAGAGATCTCCTGGGTGGTGCGTACTGAGTCCTAGCCAGTGTAATGCGTCGTAAATGGGGGGTTGCTGGCTAGCCGGTGGTCGTGATGGTGAGGTTGGGCGAGGCGGGCGAGGTGCCGCTCGAACAGACCGCGACGTACGAAATGGAGTTGGGGCCCGGGGTGGACGACAGGGTGAACTGCACGGTCACCGTGTTGGCGGGGGCCGGGTTGGCCGGGAGGAAGGTGGACCCCGGGCTGGAGGTGATCGTGAACCCGGTGAGCGTGGAGCCCGCTGGACAGCCCGTGTAGGTGGGGATCGTCAGGGCAACGACGTCCGACGCCTTGGGCGGCGTGGGGCTCGTGGGCTGGCTCATCGCCGCGGGCGCCGTCGGTGTCGGCACGGCGCCGTACAGCTTCACGGTGATGGTCGTGCCCTTCTGCACGTTGCCGGTCGGATCGACGAAGAACGACAGCCCCACCTTGTCCGCGGAGGGCGCGGGGGCGGCATCCGGAACCACATTGGCCGCGAGGCCCATCTGGTCGAGGATCGTGCGCACCTGGTCCTCGGTCTTGCCGGTGAGGGCGGCGGAGGTCACCTTGACCGTGTTGCTCGTGGGCGTAGGCGTGGGACTCGGGCTGGGGGTCACGGAGGGCGACGCCGAGGGCGACTTCGAGGGCGTGGCCGGAGTCTTCGACGGGTTGGCGATGAGCGCGATGAGGGTGCCGACCAGCACCACCACGAGGATGCCGATGAGGGCGATCAGGGGCCAGGTCCAGGGATTGCGCCCCTTGGTCTCGGCCTCGGACGCCAGCTGGTTGGACGACGTCGCGATCACACCCGGCGCGTTGAGCACGCGGGTGGCCTCGGTGACCGAGTTCTCGCGCTGCAGCGCGGGCAGCGTTCCGGCCCCGAGGATTCCGGGCACCGCGGCGGCGGCGCCGGCCACGTCGCCCCGGCGCAGGGCCTGGGCGGCGCGCGCGAGGTGGGCGGCGGATGCCGGGCGGTCGGCGGGGTTCTTGGCGATGCAGGCGTAGACGAGGTTGCGCACCGGTTCGGACACCGTCACCGGAAGGTCTGGCGGCGACTCGTTGATCTGCGCCATCGCGATCGCCACCTGGGACTCGCCGGTGAACGGCCGGCGACCGGCGAGAGCCTCGTAGGCCACGATTCCGAGGGAGTAGATGTCGGTGGTCGGCGACGCCGGATGACCGCTCGCCTGCTCCGGAGACAGGTACTGCACGGTGCCCATCACCTGGCCGGTGGCCGTGAGGGGAACCTGGTCGGCGATCCTGGCGATGCCGAAGTCGGTGATCTTGACCCGGCCATCCGGGGTGATCAGGAGGTTGCCGGGCTTGATGTCGCGGTGCACGAGACCTGCCGAGTGCGCGGCGTGCAGGGCGGACGCGGTCTGGGCGACGATGTCGAGAACGCGGTCGGTGGAGAGCACGCGCTCGCGTTCGAGAATCGTTGAGAGTGCCTCGCCGGGGACGAGTTCCATCACGAGGTAGGCGCTGCCCTCCTCCTCGCCGTAGTCGAAGACGTTGGCGATGCCCTCGTGGTTGACCAACGCGGCGTGCCGTGCCTCCGCACGGAAGCGCTCGAGGAAGCCGGGGTCGCCCAGGTACTCGTCCTTGAGGATCTTGATCGCGACGGTGCGCCCGATCACGAGGTCGGTCGCCTGCCAGACCTCCCCCATGCCCCCGATCGCCACTCGGCTGGAGAGCTGGTATCGTCCCCCGAAAGTGAGGCCACTTGTGGGTCTCATTTGCTCAGCACCGCCTCAATGACCTTCTTTGCGATTGGCGCCGCGACCGCATTGCCGAAACTCGTGCCATTTTCGACGACAACGGCGACGGCAACCTGTGGATCGTTTGCGGGGGCGAAACCAGTGAACCAGAGGGTATAGGGCCTGCCCTCGCCGTTCTGGGCTGTTCCGGTTTTACCGGCCACATCGACTCCGTTTATTCTTGCATTGTTGGCAGCGCCGCTGCTCACGTTGCTGACCATCAGTTGCGTGAGTGTCGCACTCGTCTGGGCGCTGATCGGCTGGCTCAGCACCTTCTGCTGGAACGGCTGGATCACCGAGAGATCGGGCGCGGCGATGTGGTCGATGAGCGTCGGCTGCATCAGGTTTCCTCCGTTGGCGATCGCCGAGGAGACCATGGCCACCTGCAACGGCGTGACCCGGTCCTCGTCCTGGCCGAACGACGAGAGCATGAGCTTCGCCTGGTCGGTGTTCTGCGGGTAGAAGCTCGGCGTCACCGACATCGGCACCTTGAGCGGCTGGCCGAATCCGTAGGCCTTGGCGTACCGCGAGATCTCACTCGAGCCGAGGGCGGCGCCCAGTTGGGCGAACGGGATGTTGCAGCTCAGCCGCAGCGCCGTGGCGATCGACACCGTGGGGGTTCCGCCGCAGGATCCGCCCTCCGCGTTGTTGATCGACGTGCTGCTGCCGGGCAGCGGAAGCGTCGGCGGGTTGGGGAACTCGCTGTCTGGGGTGAACTTTCCGCTGTCGAGCGCGGCCGAAGCCACGACGAGCTTGAACACGGATCCCGGGTGGTACAGGTCGCCGGCGATCGTGCGGTTGAACAGCGGATGCTTCGGGTCGGCTATCAGCTGCTGGTAGGCGGCGATCACCGACTTCGTGTCGTGCGAGGCGAGAACGTTGGGGTCGAAGGCCGGCTTCGACACCATGGCGAGGATGGCGCCGGTCTTCGGGTTGATGGCCACGACGGCGCCCGCGTTGCCGCCGAGGGCATCCCAGGCCGCCTGCTGCACCTTCGGGTTCAGCGTGAGCGTCACGGCGGCGCCCTTCGGCGGCTGGCCCGTGATGATCGAGTTGATCTTGTCGAAGAACTGGCTGTTGGCGTTGCCGCTGAGGTAGTTGTTGAGCGAACCCTCGACGCCGGTGTTGCCCTGGTTGAGGGTGAAGTAACCGGTGGCCGCCGAATAGAGCTGTGAGTTGCTGTAGACGCGCTGGAACTTGTACTGGTCGGTGGAGGGCTTGGACTCCGCCACGGCCTGGCCGTCGACGAGGATCGGGCCGCGTTCGGCCGAGTAGCCGTCGTAGAGGGTGCGCACGTTGCGCGAGTCTCCGTTGAGCGAATCGACCTGGAACACGGCGATCACCGTGGTCGAGGTGAAGAGCGCGATGAACATCAGAAGCACGGCGATGCTCACGCGCTTGAGTTCCTTGTTCATGACTCCACCACCAATCGGGGCTGGTTGCGCACGCTGTCCGACAGGCGCAACAGCAGGGCCGCGATTATCCAGTTGGCGACGAGGGATGATCCGCCGGCGGCGAGGAAGGGAGTGGTCAGCCCGGTGAGGGGGATCACTCTGGTCACTCCGCCGAGCACGATGAACACCTGGAGGGCGATCACGAACGACAGCCCGACGCCGAGGAGGCGACCGAAGTCGTCCTGGCCGGCGAATCCGATGCGGAATCCGCGGGACACGAAGAGCAGGTAGAGCGCGAGGATCGCGAAGAGCCCGGCGAGACCCAGCTCCTCGCCGAGGCTGGCGATGATGTAGTCGCTCTCGGCGAGGGGCACGATGTTGGGTCGGCCGAGGCCCCAGCCGGTGCCGATGAGCCCGCCGTGGGCGAGGCCGAAGATGCCCTGGACGAGCTGGTAACTGCCGCCGGGAGCCTGATAGACCGTGGGGTTGAAGGCGTCGAGCCAGGCGTGGAAACGTCCGCCGACATAGCCGAGCACCTGGCTGGCGACGAGGGCACCGCCCACGAAGAGCGTGAGGCCGAGCACAACCCAGCTGGCGCGTCCGGTCGCGACGTAGATCATCACGAGGAAGAGTCCGAAGTAGAGCAGCGCGGTGCCGAGGTCGCGCTGGAAGATGAGCACGATCATGGCGGCCAGCCAGATGATCAGGATGGGGCCGAGGTCGCGGGCGCGGGGAAACCGCATCCAGAGGAACTTGCGGCCCACGAGCGACAGGCTGTCCCTGGCCGTGACGAGGTAGCCGGCGAAGAAGATGGCCAGGGCGATCTTGGCCAGCTCGCCGGGCTGGAAGCTGAATGAACCGATGCGGATCCACAGCCGCGCGCCGTTGACGGTCTCGCCGATCACCGGGAGCATCGGCAGCAGGAGCAGGGCGATGCCCACGAACATCGCCACATAGCGATAGCGCTGCAGCACGCGGTGGTTGCGGATGAGCAGGATCACGGCGATGGCGATCAGCATCGCCATGGCGGTCCAGGCGATCTGGCGGATGCCGGAGGACTCCCAGCCGCTCACCTTGCGCGAGATGTCGAGGCGGTAGATCTCGGCGATGCCCAGACCGTTGAGGACCGTGATCACCGGAAGGATGAACGGGTCAGCCTCCGAGGCCACGAACCGCAGGACGACGTGCATCGCGAGGGCGAGCACCCCGAGGCTCGTGCCGATGATCAGCACCGTCGGGTCGATCCGGCCCAGCGCGCCCAACTGCACGAGGGCGATCGAGCCGCCGACGATGATGCAGGCGAAGATCACCAGGAGCAGCTCGAGGTTGCGCAGCTTCGCCGGCGCGCGCAGGCGCAGTCGGATGGTGTTGGTGAAGGTGGCGCGCGCTCCGGCGTCGATCGGCTGGCCGATCGACGAGGGTGCCGCGCTGCTACTTCTTGATTGCATCGGAGAGCCGCTTGATGATGTTCTGGGCGTCGTCGAGGTCGCTCGCGCTGATGGTGTCCTCGACGGTCTTGCGCGTGTAGCTCGGCAGGTCGGCCAGGCGCACGCTCGTCTCCTCGTACACGCTGTGCAGCGAGATGGGGCCGATGTCCTGCTGCACGCCGCGGTAGATCGCCACGGTCTGGCCGTCGGCGCCGACGTAGTAGAGGGACTGGGTCCAGCGATAGCCGGCGATGATCGCGATCACGATCCCGATCGCGATGATGGAGATGCCGACGAGCCAGGCCACCCGCCGGTTGCGCGCCCGGCGGCGGTCTTCGAGGATGAGCTCGTCGAGGTACTCGTCGGACTCGGGCTCGAAGTGGCTGTCCTCCTGCTGGGTGGACTTGAGCGGATGCAGCAGCAGGGCAGGCAGGCGCACGGCTCGACGGGCGGCGTCCCCCACGAAGGTGAGCGGCAGCGCCGCGGATCCGACGACCACTGCCGGCTCGGAGGCCGACGACGGGGTTTCGTCGATGTCGACGACGACCACGGTGACGTTGTCCGGCGCGCCCTGGTCGAGGCTCTCCTTGACCAGGCGGTCGGCCGCGGCCCGGGCCGCCGGGAAGTTCTTGAGTGCCGCCTCGATCTTGTCGTCGGAGACGTAGCTCGAGAGACCGTCTGAGCAGAGCAACCAGCGGTCGCCGGCAACGGTGTCGAGCACCGTGGAGTCGATCTCGGGGGCGGCATCGATGTCGCCGAGCACCCGCATGAGCACCGAGCGGCGGGGGTGTACTGCCGCCTCCTCCTGGGTGATGCGGCCGCTGTCGACCAGCCGCTGCACGAAGGTGTGATCGGCACTGATCTGCTTGAGCACGCCGCCGCGCAGGAGGTAGATGCGCGAGTCGCCGATGTGCGCGATGGCGACCTTCCCGTCGGCGCGCAGGATGGCGCTGACGGTGGTTCCCATGCCAGTGAGTTCCGGGTGGTCGAACACGGTCTCGGCGAGGAGGGAGTTCGCCGCGCTCAGGGCGGACTTCAGGGCGAATTCCGCGTCCTCGGCAGAGGCGAACGGCTTGTCCGTCTCCATGATGCGTTTGAGCGCGATCGCGGAGGCGACGTCACCGCCGGCGTGGCCGCCCATCCCGTCGGCGACGATGAAGAGCTGGGCTCCCGCATAGCCGGAGTCCTGGTTGTTGGCCCGGATTTTTCCGACGTGGGAAACGGCCGCGCTCTTGCCCGATGTGGCCATCCACCTACCGCCGAAGTTCGAAACTGGTCGTGCCGATCCTGACCGGAGTGTTCAGTGGTACCGGTGTGGGAAGGGTCACCCGAGAGCCGTTGAGGAACGTGCCGTTGGTCGAGTCTAGGTCCTGGATTACCCAGTCGTCGCTCCACAGCATGAGCCTGGCGTGGTGGGTGGAGGTGTAGTCGTCGCGGATCACGAGGCCGCTCTCGTTGGAGCGACCGATGGTGAGTGGCTCCTTCGGCAGCTGCAACTCGAGGCCCTCCTTGGGACCGGAGGTGATCACGAGGCGGGTGGCGGTGGAGGAGTGGGCGGCCACGGTGAAGGCCTCGGTGGCGGTGTCCTGCGGGGCAGCCGGGGCCGCGTAGGCGACCGGCGCTGTCGGTTGGGCCACCGCGGAGGCGACGAAGGGGGCCGGGGCGGCCTCGACCGGCTGGCGACGCACGCGCTGGCCGAAGAGGTCGGTGCGCAGGGCGTAGACCACCGAGAAGACGAAGGCCCAGAGCACGAGCAGAAAGCCGAAGCGCAGGAACAGCAGGGTCAGTTCGCTCATCGGCGGCCGCCCTGGTCGTCGCCGGGGGCCCGCAGGTCCGAGAACTGGTCGACCGACGCGGCCTGGGCGAGAACCCGGAAGACGATGCGGGTGCGGCCGATGTTGATCACGGAGTCCGGGGGCAGCGGCGCCTTGTGCACGGGGGAGCCGTTGAGCTGGGAGCCGTTGGTGGAGCCGAGGTCGTTCACCTCGGCCCGGGTGCCGTCCCAGAGGATCTCGACATGCTTGCGGGAGATTCCGGTGTCATCCACGGTGATGTCGGCCTCGCTGCCGCGGCCGATGATCGTGCGGGACTTGAGGATCGGGTAGCGCTTGCCCGCGACATCCAGGACCGGCGTCCAGGACACGGTGCCCTTCACGCTCACCGAGTCGATCTGCACCATGCCCTCGCTGAGCGCGGGATCCTCGGCCAGGGTGATGCCGATGCCTCCGGAGAACTGGTAGTGCTGGGCGGCCGCGTGCTGCTGCACGAGCTGGCTGAACTCGTCGATGAGGGTCGGCCCGATGGCCGTCATGCGCTGATAGTCGCCGCGGGCGAGCCGCACGGTGAACTTGTTGGGCACGAGAATGCGGTCGCGAGCGACCACCGCGGCCTGGGTGTCGAGCTCCCGACGGAGGGCCGAGGTGATCTCGATGGGTTGCAGGCCCGACTTGAAGGTTTTCGCAAACGCACCGTTAACGGCGCGCTCGAGACCCTTCTCGAAGCTGTCCAGTAGGCCCAATGGTCTCCCTTGTCACGGCGCGTGCAACTAGGACGATGTTAGTCGTTGGCTCTGGGAGGGAGGACGCCCTCCCGTGTGCGACCCGCTCGATCCCCCGTGCGGATGCCGGGGAGCGACCCTGGCGAGGGTGACCGTGGCGGCGAGGGACACGGCGGCGACCGCCGCGAGAATGACGAAGCCGAGGGTGAACGAGCCCGTCGCATCCTTGAGGATGCCGAGCAGCAGCGCCGAGGCGAAGCCGCCGAGGTTGGCGCAGAAGTTGCCGAACCCGGAGCTCAACCCCGCCACCCGCGGTCCGAAGATCTGCCGCGGCACCGCGAAGAGCGGCCCGAAATAGAGCTGGATGAAGAGGGCGATCACGGCGACGACCGCCACCAGCAGAGCGACGTCCTTGAGGATGCCGACGAGGCCGAGCAGCAGGGCGAGGGCGCCGAGCGAGACGCCGATGACCGCGATCGGCCGTCCGAGGCGGTCGGAGACTATGCCTCCCGCGATGTTGGCCGGCGCGGTGATCGCCGAGGAGAGCGCGACGACGAGGCCGGCCTGCACGAGCGAGAAGCCGCGCTCCACCACCAGGTAGGCGGGGAGCCAGAAGGTGAAGCCCTGCACGATGGCGAGCCGGGCGAATTGGATGAGGCCCAGCAGCCACCAGGCCGGCTGGCGCCAGACGGAGCTGTCGCCCGCCAGCGGAGGGTGGGTCTCGGGCTTCGGGGCGTCATCCCCCAGAAACCAGAACGCCGCGAGCACGGCGAGTCCGAGGCTCGACGAGAGCAGGATCAGCCCGCGCCAGCCGAGCGGACCCACCAGGAAGGGCCCGACGAGGTTGAGCAGGATGTTGGACGAGAACCCGCCGGCCACGAAGAGCCCCATCGCTGTCGCGCGCTTCTCGACCGAGAAGTGCCGGGTGATAAGGAGCAGCCCCGGCACGAACATGAGCGCGCGGAAGACGCCGGACACGGCCTGGATGGCGAGCAACCAGCCGAAGACGGGCACGACCGAGAAGAGCATCGCGAGCAGGTTCGAGCCGAGCACGCCGATCGCGAAGAGCACCTTGGGGTTGAACCGGTCGGCGAGCACTCCCGAGGGGATCTGCATCAGAGCGTAGGTGAGGGTGGTGGCGGCGGAGAGCAGGCCGGCCTGTCCGAAGGTGATGCCGAGATCCGTGCGGATGAGCGGAAGGAACAGCGCGATGGCGCCCACCGCGATGGCCTGGGTGCTCTGCGCGACCACGATGAGCGTGGCGTTGACCGCGACCCCCCGTTGCGTCATTGCCGTGCCTCGCTGAACTCATCGATCGGTGTTGCCGCGGCCAGCGGAACCCTCCCGATGCTAGCCCCCGCTCGGGCACCGGCGGAGCCGTTGCGCTGTGGTAATCTCGCTAAGTCTGCGCGAGTGGCGAAATTGGCAGACGCGCACGGTTCAGGTCCGTGTGCCCGAGAGGGCATGGGGGTTCAAGTCCCCCCTCGCGCACCACAGACATGAAGGCCATCGGGAAATCCGGTGGCCTTCATGCTTTTGACGGTGGCTGGGCAGCCGGCGGGCGATGCTTGAGATGCTCACCGAGGCAACGCGGTGCTGGCCGGGGCGAGCAAGGACATGAGTGATCGAACTAACCGGTGGTGCTTGAGATGCTCAGCGGGGAATCGTTGTCGTGGCACTTCTGGGAGGCGCGCCCGAACGCTGACACGAATACGTCGGACTCGGCGTCGAAGTGGGCACCGACGATCGTGGGCGGGGACTTCGAGATTGCCGAGTTGAGGTTCTTGATCTCGCCCTGCAGGTGATAGCCGGCCAGCCCGCCGATGACGAGGAGATCAGGCGTGACGGTGTTGATGATCGTCGCGTAAGAGGTGTCGCTCAGGGTTCCCCTCTTGTGTTCCTCGAGAGCATTGATGAGATTCGTCGCAATGACCGACAGGACGCCACAGGTTGCGCCGGCCTTCGTGTCGAAGCCCATTCCCGGGGAGGGATCGCCACCGGGAAGACTGGTAGGGGTCGTGTACGGGCGAGGCGCCGTGGGGCTGCCGGTGCCGGGCGCGACACAACCCGACAGCAGCACCAACCCGAGAGCAGAAAGAAGGACGGTGAGCAGAACCCGTGGCGCCTTGCGCACGGCAGCGACTCGAATCGGTAGCCTCGTGTCGATGTTCGCCCTCATGACGACCTCCCGGCGTTTGTGAATATTGCTCTAATGGCCGTACTCTAGCGACAGGTTCGCCCAAGCACGCCCATCCGCCTGGCGAACAGGCGATCCTCGTCGGCGGTTGACGACCACCGGGAGTGATCGATCGATGTTTCTCAGGGCTCGGGCCTCGACCAAGTCGGCGCTGCTGCGCGGCGGTCTGGTCGCATCGATGGTGTTGGCCGCGGCGCTAGGCACGACTGCGTGTTCGTCTGCCGCCCCATTGCCGAGGGTGACCCCGCTCAGCCAGACCGAAAAGGACCGTCGAACCGCGACCGATCTCGCCGGGAGTTGGGAGGGAGTCGTCTCACGATTCCCCGATGCCGATGAACCGCACGAACACAGGGTTCGATACGTCACGTTGAGCGAGTGGCCCAAGGCGGACGCGGATTGCCTTACCGCCCACGGGTCTCCCGCCGTCGCGAGCCGGGACGGAGGCGTCAGCCAGCACGTGCTCCCGGGGCAGGAAGAGCGCGCAGCGATCGCCGGCTACGAGTGCGAGGCGTTGTACCCGGTAGACCCTCAATTCAACGAGCCTCTCAACAAGTCGCAGCTCGCGTTCCTCTATGCATATTTCGTCGACAGGCTCAGCCCCTGTGTGAAGTCCGCCGGCTACTCGGTGGCGCGACCGCCGAGCCTGCACTCGTTTGAGGAGTCGTACGGCTCGAGCGAGAGCTGGTCGCCCTATCTCTCGGTTTCGGAGCCCACGAGCGAGAAGTGGACCGCGCTCAACCGGAGGTGCCCGCAATTCCCCAGCGGCCTGTACGGCTAGAGCGGAGTGAGGCAGGCGAGCGTCGGAGCACCTGCCGTCAGGAGTGCGCGCTGCTCTCCCGAACGATCAACGTGTGGGGAGCGATGACCAGGGCGGCCGGATCCGCCGTGCCGGACAGCCTGCGCTCGACCAGGCCGAGGGCCGTGCGCGCGATAAAGCGCTTGTCCGGGCTGACCGTGGTGAGCGAGGGGGTGCTGAACTCCCCGTCCTCGATGTCGTCGAAGCCGACGACGGCCACGTCGTGCGGCACCCGAACGCCGCGCGTGGCGAGGGTGCGAAGCGCGCCGAGGGCGAGGGGATCAGAGAAGCAGAACACCGCATCCGGGGGATCCGGTCGATCGAGCAGGCGCTCCATCGCCGCCGCGCCGTCTGCCCGGCGGAACCTGTCGACATGCTCGACGAAGGACTCCGATTCGCCCGGGCCGGCTTCCGGGAGCGCGTCCCGGTAGCCGGCGAGGCGCTGCGAGCTGGAGCCGTGGTCAGTGCCCTTGGTGCCGATGGCCGCGATGCGGCGCCTGCCCGACTCGATGAGGTGGGTCGTCGCCTCTCGAGCCGCCAGGCGGTTGTCGATCATGACGTGGTCGAAGCGCGGGAACGGATTCTCGCCCAGGAAGACGAGGGGGCGATCGTCCGAAATCGCCTCGAGATGCGCCGGCGTGAGGGCGAGCGGACTGATGACGAGCGCGTCGAAGAGTGACCCGTAGTCGGTGCGGTCGATGAGGTAGCGCTCACGCTCCAGGTCGCCGTCGGTCTGGTCGATGACAACCGTGAGGCCACGGGCGGCTCCCTCCTCGACGAAGGCCCGGGTCAGTTCAGCGAAGTACGGGGTGTCCAACTCCGGCAGAACCAGCCCGATCAGGCCGGAGCGACCGCGCTTGAGGCTGCGCGCCAGTTCGCTCGGCCGATAGTCCAGGTCGGCGATCGCCTTCAGCACCCTCGCCCGCGTGGCCTCGGCAACATGGGCGTAGCCGTTCACCACGTTGCTCACCGTGCGTACAGATACGCCGGCCGCCCTGGCCACGTCTCGCCGACTGCCCATCATGCCCTCCGGGGCAACTCTATATTGCATCGAGGCACAAGCCGCGCTAGCGTGGAGTCGACAGTTTGCATCGAGGCAAAACGGATTCGGGAGGACGACACGGTGACGTCCCCGGGATTCGGCCTCGCCGAAGCGTGGCGTTTAGACGCGCGGCGCGGGCGGTGGGCCCGACCGCCGGTAGGACCCGGGAGTCGTGCCGGTGTACCGGCGGAAGGTGCGTCCGAAGTGCGACAGGTCGCGGAATCCGCTGGCGATCGCCACCTCGGCGATCGGGCGGTCTGTGCCCTGCAGCTGGGTGATCGCGTAGCGCACCCGCAGCCTGGCCAGGTACTCGGTGACCGGCAGGCCGGTGTGGACCGTGAACATGCGGCTGAAGTAGGTCTTCTCGAGGTGAGCCATCGCCGCGAGCGAGTCCAGGGTGTGGTGCTCGACGTAGGTGAGTTCCAGATGGCTCCGCACCCGCTGAATCGACGACTGCACGGAACCGACCTCGTGCTCGGCCGACACCAGGCCGCTCTCGAGGATCGCCCGCGCGCACGCGGTCAGCAGCAGTTTCCTCAGCCCGTCGAGGGCGTCCCCCGTGCCGTCGCGCGGGTTGTCGGTCTCCGTCACGAGCATCCTCAGGAGCGGTCCGACCTCGTCGAGACTCTTCAGTTTGACCTGCGAGAGCCGCGCCCGCCGGCTTCCCACGGCCGTGCTGAACGGGATCAGGGCGGAAAGAGCAACATCGAGGGGCGGTGCCAGCGTCGGGAGGGGGTGGTACTCCACGTCGAGGTAGACGTTCACGACATCCGGGGGGCGGTCGCCGGTGACCAGCGAGTGCTTCACGCCGGTGCGCGTGATGCCTACGGACGGAGCTGCCATCGAATACTCGATGTCCCCGATCACTTCGCTGCACTCGCCGGAGAGAACGAAAGTCAGAAGCACGACGTCCACCCCGTGCAGGGCAAGGACAGGGTTGACGTACGAGGGGAACGGCTCCGCGGCGATGCCGAAGCGCTCGAGGGTCGCGAGCCTGCCGCGGACTCTCGCCGTGTTGTCGTGGCCCGACTCCGCAAGATCTGCACACATGATCACAAGATAGTCCTAGATTGACTCGAAATATCTGTTGATTATTGAACCTGAGTCGCCAAATGAAACGATTCATGCAGAAACCTCATCGTTGTCTGCTCTTTACAGAGAGGTAAAGAATGTTCGCTCGCACGTTCATCCGCACGGCGACAGCCGCAGCAGTGCTCGCACTGGCTGCTGGATCGCTCGCAGCATGCTCCTCGGGAGGTGGTGCGTCCGACGGCAAGGTCGGGATCAGCTTCCTCACCCAGAACGACGCCCAGACCACCGCCACCGGGCGGGACTTCATCAAGGCATTCGAGAAGAAGTACCCCAACATCACGGTCAAACTGGACACGCAGCCCGCCGGCTCCGAGGGCGACAACCTGATGAAGACGAAGCTGTCGACCGACACCATGTCCGATGTCTTCAACTACAACGACGGTTCGCTGCTCCAGGCGCTCAACCCGGACAAGACCCTGGTCGACCTCTCGGGGGAGTCCTGGGTGAGCAAGGTCACCAAGGACTTCAAGAGCGTCGTGAGCACCAGCAAGGGACTCTACGGCGCACCGCTCGGCACCTCGTTCGGCGGCGGAGTGATCTACAACAAGAAGGTCTTCAAGGACCTCGGGCTCTCGATTCCCACGTCGTGGTCCGAGTTCATGGCCAACAGCCAGAAGATCAAGGCGGCCGGGGGAATCACCCCGATCCTGCAGGCCTACGGCACCGACTGGACGTCGCAGCTGTTCGTTCTGGCCGACTTCGCCAACGTGGCCCACCAAGACCCGAAGTGGGCGACGAAGTACACCGACAACAAGGCGAAGTACGTGGATGAGCCGGCTCTCGCCGGCTTCGAGCACCAGCAGCAGGCATACGAGGCCGGACTGTTCAACAAGGACTTCGCCTCGCTCACCCACGAGCAGGCGCTCAAGCTCCTCGCCGACGGCAAGGCGGCCCAGTACCCGATGCTGACCGTCGCGGCCTCGGCGATCGCGCAGGACCAGCCGGACAAGGCGGGCGACATCGGATTCTTCGCCCTTCCCGCCGACAAGGCGGCCAACACCTCGGCGACGATCTGGCAGCCGAACGCGCTGTACATCCCCAAGACGACGACGGGGGCCAAGCTGGATGCCGCCAAGAAGTTCGTCGACTTCGTCACCTCCACCCCGGAGGGCTGTGCCGTGCAGAACGCGCACGGCACCCCGACCGGACCATACGTGACGACGGTGTGCACGCTGCCGTCGAACACCCTCCCGATCGTCAAGGACCTGGAGGTCTACTTCACGAGCGGCCACACGGCCCCCGCGCTGGAGTTCCTCTCCCCGATCAAGGGACCGAACCTGCCGGCCATCACGACCGCCGTGGGTTCCGGAATCAGCTCGGGCAAGCAAGGAGCGAAGCTCTACGACGATGACGTGGTCAAGCAGGCCCAGCAGCTAGGACTCAAGGGCTGGTAGCCCTCCCTCGCTGAGCCGATAACCCACCGGTGGGGTCGGACGTGCACTCGACGTCCGGCCCCGCCCTTGCCTGAGGAGGAGAGATTTGTCCGCGACATCCGTTCCCACCCTGAACCGGGTCGGGCCAGCCGGACGAGTGATGGCGGTGCGAAAGAAGCGCCCCTCGCCCTATCCGTCCTGGTTCTACATCCCGGCCGCCGCCCTCTACGTGGTGTTCTTCGCCGTGCCCACGTTCGCGTCGTTCTTCTTCTCGCTCACCCGCTGGACGCTGTTCGACGTGACGTTCATCGGCTTCGACAACTTCGTGCAGTTCTTTCGGGAACCTCAGCTCTATCAGGGGTTCATCAACACCGTCATCTACGGCTTCGTGACCTCGGCGGCGAAGGTCGTGCTCGGCATGGCCCTGGCGCTGCTGCTCACCTCGCCGATCATCGGTCGGGGCTACCTCCGGGCGGTCGTGTTCTTCCCGGTGCTCGTCTCCACGATCGGTATCGGGCTCACCTTCAAGGCCCTGCTCGACCCGTTCCACGGGATCGTCAACGGGGCGCTCGGGCTGTTCGGCATCGCGGGGCCCGGATGGTTCACCGACCCGAAGCTCGCCCTGCTCTCGATCGCCGCGGTCGATGTCTGGAAGGGGGTCGGCATCGCCACGCTGATCTTCATGGCCGGCATCGTCGCCATCCCGCAGGAGTACTTCGAGGCGGCCAGGGTCGACGGCGCCAATTCCTGGGCGGTCTTCCGCTCGATCACCCTGCCCCTCAGCCGCCCAGCCATCTCCACCGTGATCCTGCTCTCCCTCATCGGCGGCCTGCGATCGTTCGACCTGATCTGGGCGACCACCCGGGGTGGTCCAGGATTCACCAGCGACGTGATGGCGTCGGTGATCTACAAGCAGTACCAGGCGGGCTACTTCGGCCTCTCGACCGCCGGCAACGTGCTGCTGTTCCTCGTGGTGACGGCGATCATGATCCCGATCTCGCGGCTGCTCAACCGGAAAGAGGTTGAGGCATGAGGCGTCAACGAACCCAGCGCTGGGTCGTCGGAGGCAGCGCCATCGTCGCGTCGGTCGTGGTCTTCCTCGTGCCGTTCGCGTTCATCCTCCTGCAGTCGGCGAAGACCGCTCCGGATGCCAACCAGCTGGGATTCACCTGGCCGACGGAATGGGTGATCTGGCATAACTTCACCACCGTGCTCCAGACCAACAACAGCATGCTGCTGCGGGCGTTCCTCAACAGCTCGCTGCTCACCGTCACGAGCGTCGCGATCATGGTGGTGTTCGCCGCGATGGTCGGCTACGTGCTGCAACGCAAGCGCAACCGGCTCAACCCGATCATCAACTTCTTCGTCCTCGCCGGACTGATCGTGCCGCCCGCCGTCGTCCCGACCATCTGGCTGCTGCAGCGCGTCGGGCTGTTCAAGACGATGCCGGGAATGATCCTCGTCGAGGCCACCTTCGGGCTGTCGTTCTGCATCCTGCTGTTCCGCGCGTTCGTGTCCACGATTCCCAAGGAGCTCGACGAGGCTGCCATCCTCGACGGCGCCGGGCCGATCAGGCTGTTCTTCAGCGTGGTCATGCCCCTGCTGCGGCCGGTGATCGTGACGGTGATCGTCGTGCAGTCGGTGGCGGTGTTCAACGACTTCACCGGACCGCTCTACTTCCTGCCGGGGGACGAGAACTCCACAGTGCAGCTCACGCTTTACAACTTCCAGAGCACGGCGGTCAACCAGTACAACCTCCTGTTCATGGACATCCTCCTCATCACCATCCCCCCGCTCGTTCTGTTCATCTTCTTCAACCGGCAGATCGTTGCCGGCATGACGAGCGGAGCTGTCAAGGGATGACCGGCTCCACCCCAATGAAAGGCAACTCCATGGCTCAGCCCATTCCGAAGCCCGAATACCCCCGACCACAGCTCGTGCGCCCGGACTGGCTCAACCTCAACGGCCACTGGCAGTTCGAGATCGACCACGGAGACTCGGGGATCGATCGCGGGCTTCGGCTGCGCGACCTGGACGGCCAGATCCTGGTTCCGTTCGCCCCGGAGTCGCGCGCCTCGGGGGTGGAGAACACCGACTTCCTGCACGCTGTGTGGTACCGCCGCGTTGTGCGCATCCCCGAACACTGGGCGGGGCGAGACGTGCTTCTCCACTTCGGCGCGGTCGACCACGACGCCACGGTCTGGGTGAACGACATCGAGGTGGCGCGCCATCGAGGCGGCTTCAGCTCGTTCACCGCGGACCTCGCCGGAATCGCGCTCGCCGGAGACGAGGTGACGATCGTCGTGCGTGCGCGCGACACCCCGACGGATGCCCAGGCCAGAGGCAAGCAGTCCACCTGGTACAAGAACACCGGCTGCAATTACACCCGCACCACCGGCATCTGGCAGACGGTATGGCTGGAGCCCGTGGCCCCGGCCCACATCCGTTCGCTCAACATCGTTCCGCAGCGTTCGGACAGCAGCTTCCTCGTCACCGCCGATGTCGCGCACCTCGCGCACGGGCTGCGGCTCGAGGCGACGCTGACCGACGAGCTCGGAGAGGTCGTCTCCGCGGGCGTGGCCGCCGACGACCTCGCGCCGCACCTCACCCTGGCGGTGCCGGCCGATCGCGTGCGGCTCTGGGGGCCGGAAGATCCGCACCTCTACGGCCTCGCCGTGCGGCTCGTCTCCGATGACGGGGTGGTCGATGAGGTGCAGTCGTACGCGGGGCTCCGCTCCGTCGCCATCAGTGGCAACCGCATCCTGCTGAACGGCGAGCCCGTGTTCCAGCGACTCGTGCTCGACCAGGGCTACTGGCCGGACACCCTGATGACCTCGCCGGACGACGCAGCACTGCTGCGCGACATCGAGCTGTCGATGGCGGCCGGATTCAACGGCGCCCGGTTGCACCAGAAGGTGTTCGAGGAGCGCTTCTACTACCACGCCGATCGACTCGGCTACCTGGTGTGGGGCGAGTTCGGCGATTGGGGGGTCTCCGGCCGGGGGCCGGAGGGCGACAACCAGCAGCCGACGGCCTCGTTCATCGGCCAGTGGCTCGAGGTGCTCACCCGCGACCGGAGTCACCCGTCCATCATCGGCTGGTGCCCGCTCAACGAGACCCACCAGCTGATGCACGACAGGGTGACCCAGCTCGACGACG
>NZ_JAYSJZ010000054.1:0-21519 GCF_043726815.1 Lacisediminihabitans sp. | reverse complement strand
GGAGCGCCTGGCCAAGCTGGCCGGCGGCGTTGCAGTCATCAAGGCCGGAGCCGCGACCGAGGTCGAGCTCAAGGAGCGCAAGCACCGCATCGAAGACGCGGTGCGCAACGCCAAGGCAGCCGTCGAAGAGGGCATCGTCGCCGGTGGTGGCGTCGCCCTCATCCAGGCCGGTGCCGTCGCCTTCGCCACGGAGGCCCTCACCGGCCTCGTCGGTGACGAGGCGACCGGAGCGAACATCGTCAAGGTGGCCGTGGACGCGCCGCTCAAGCAGATCGCGACCAACGCGGGACTTGAGTCCGGTGTCGTCGCCGAGAAGGTGCGCAACCTGCCCGCCGGACACGGCCTCAACGCCGCGACCGGTGAGTACGTCGACATGCTCGCCGCCGGAATCAACGACCCGGTGAAGGTCACCCGCTCCGCGCTGCTCAACGCAGCGTCGATCGCCGGCCTGTTCCTCACCACCGAGGTCGTCGTCGCCGACAAGCCGGAGAAGGCCGCCGCACCCATGGGCGACCCGTCCGGCGGAATGGACTTCTAAGTCCGTACCAGCTGACAAGCGGGCGGTCCCTCTCACGAGGGGCCGCCCGCTTTTCGTTGCGCCGGCGACCCGTCGCGTCACGATGTGGTCGGTCAGCGACCGAACAGCCGGGCGTTGGAGCTCTCGATCTCCGCGTACTGCTGCCCCGCCTGCCCGAGCGCGTGGCTGAGGGCCGCGAGGCTCTCCTCGATGCGCTGCTGCGTGGACTTCCACTCGGTCACGGCCGACTGAAACGCCATCGCCGCCTGCCCCGACCACGAGCCCTGCAGGTTGGTGAGCTGGCCGTGCAGGCCGTTCACCTCGGCCTGGATGCGGGCGATGCTGTTGCGGACCGTCGCTGTCGCGCCGATCACTGCCTCGCTGTCTACCTGGTAGCGCACGTGCTGCCTCCCGATCTCGAGTGCCGGGATGCTCCCGGTCGATCGAACGGTACGGCGTCGGGCCGCGCGGCGGACGAGCCTACGGCGCGGAGGGAGCGGCGGGGGCGGAGTAGTCGTCGGGGAGGAGGGGAAGGATGATGCGGAACGTGGCGCCGCCGCCCGGAGTCTCGAGCACGAGCACCTTGCCCTTGTGCGAGGCGATGATTCCGGAGACGATCGCGAGCCCCAGGCCGCTGCCGCCGGTCTCCCGGGTGCGGGAGGTGTCCGCGCGCCAGAACCGCTGGAAGATCTTGTCGCGGATCTGCGGCGGGATGCCCTCGCCGTGGTCCACGACGTCGAGGATGCCCACCCGCTGTTGTGGATCGACGTGCACCACGATCTCGAGCGGGCTGCCGGCCGGGGTGAAGCGCATGGCGTTGCCGATGAGGTTGGTCACCACCTGGCGGATCTTGTTCTCCTCGGCGAGCACCACCGCCGGCGCGGAGCGCACGGTCGCCTGGTGCACCTCGGTGGGGGTGGCCGCGCGCTGGGTGCCGGCCCGGCCGGGACGTCGGCGAAGCCGCGCGAGCTGGGCACCCGCGAAGGCGATGGGGCCGGTGGCTCCGACGGGTCCGGTCGCGCCGACCGGCACGGCCTCCTGCTCCTCCGCGCGCTCCGCCTCGGCGGGCGGCGCGTCGGAGACGATCACGGTCACCTCGCGGTCGGGAGCGGACGCCATGGCGTCGAGGGCCGCGTCGTGTGCGATCGGCACGAGGTCCACCGGCCCGAGCTTGAGCGGCTTGGCCTCGTCGATCCTGGCCAGCTCGAGCAGGTCTTCGACGAGGCCGCCCATGCGGATCGCCTCCTTCTCGATGCGCTCCATCGCCTGGGCGACATCCTCCGGCTTCTGCAGTGCGCCCATGCGGTACAGCTCGGCGTAGCCGCGCACCGACACGAGGGGCGTGCGGAGTTCGTGGCTGGCGTCGCCGACGAAGCGGCGCATCTGGTCGATCGTGCGGGCGCGGTCGGCGAAGGCCCGGTCGATGCGACTGAGCATGGTGTTGAGCGAACGGTTGAGCCGGCCCACCTCGGTGTTGGGGGTGGCGCCCGGGAGGCGCTGGCTGAAGTCGCCGTCGGCGATCGCCGCGGCGGTCGCCTCGACCTCGCGCAGGGGCGCGAACGTGGAGGTGACGAGCAGTCTGGTGAGCGCGGCGCTCAGCACGATCACCGAGATCGCGAAGCCGAGGAAGATGGCGAGGAACCGCCCGATGATGTCGTTGTTGTTGTCGAGGCTCTGCCCCACGATCAGGGTGAGGAACGCGCCGGTCTTGGGCACGTTCACCGGAATCGCCACGAGCCGCCACTGGCTCGTGTGATCCGAATCCCAGACCGTGAACGGGGCGCCGGCCATGCGCACCACTCTGCTCAGCGACAGGTCGCCCACGTTCGGCTTGTCGTCGGAGATCTTCTTGTTGCTGCAGAGAAACTCGCCGTCGGGTCCGAGCACCGCGAAGTAGTAGTTGTTGGGCCCGGCCGTCTGCTCGCAGGTGGACGAGCCGGTTCCGGAGATCGAGGTCACGCCTTGCGCGGAGGTGACGATGCGCTTGTCCACGTCGTCGAGCAGGTAGTTGCGCAGCACCGTCATCGTGCCCACGCCGGCCACGAGAAGCCCGAGGGTCACCAAAAGCACGGTCACACCCGTGATCTTGGTGCGGAGGGAGACGGAGCTCCACCAGCCGGCGACTTGATCCTGCATCAGAAGGCTAGGTTACGGCCAGAAACTGGCCGCGTCCTGTACCCCGTCAGACTCTGGCTGCCTTCAGCATGTATCCGAAGCCACGCTTGGTCTGGATGACCGGCTCCTCCGAATACTGGTCGAGCTTGCGGCGCAGATAGGAGATGTAGCTCTCCACGATGCCGGCGTCGCCGTTGAAGTCGTACTCCCAGACGTGGTCGAGAATCTGCGCCTTGGAGAGAACGCGGTTGGGGTTGAGCATGAGATAGCGCAGGAGCTTGAACTCGGTGGGGCTCAGCTCGATCTGCTCGCTGCCGATCGTCACCTCGTGCGTGTCCTGGTCCATGGTGAGCTCACCGGCGCGGATCACGGCATCCTCTTCGTCGGCCATGGTGCGCCGCAGGATCGCCTTGATGCGTGCCACGATCTCGTCGAGGCTGAAGGGCTTGGTGACGTAGTCGTCGCCGCCCACGGTGAGGCCCGTGATCTTGTCCTCGGTGTCGTCCTTCGCCGTGAGGAACAGGATGGGGGAGGTGTAGCCGCTCGATCGGAGCCGCTTCGTCACCCCGAACCCGTTCATGTCCGGCAGCATGACGTCGAGGATGATCAGGTCGGGTTCCTCCTCCAGCACGGCGGAGATGGCTTGCGCGCCATTGCCGACCGCGCGCACCGCGAAGCCGGCGAATCGCAGGCTGGTGGTGAGAAGGTCGCGGATGTTGGGTTCGTCATCGACAATGAGAATTTTCGGGCCGTCGCTCATGGCACCAGTATCTGCGCATTGGCTGGGTGAATCCTGAGTGTTTTTAGCGCGGTTTCTCCACTACTATTCCGCCCGGCTGCGGGCGGCGATCTGCACGCAGCAGCGGCCGTCGGCTGGAGAGAAGCGGATGTCGTGCTCGACGTCGCCGGCGCCCTCCGCGACTCCCTGGAGCAGTCCGAGGTTCGCGTGGCAGATCACCTCGGTGTGGCTCGTGGCCAGTTGGTGGAAGAGGCAGTTGGTGAGCACCATTCCGCCGGCGCCATCGTCGGTCGGCTCGTAGCCGGTGTCGTCGAGGGCGGCCTCGAGCGATCCGGCGCGTCGGCCCAGTTCGCGACCCGCCTCGACGGCCACGCGGGTGAGCGCCTGCCGCACCGGCTCGCCGCTGCGGTCCGCCTGCTCGATCGCCGCCGCCAGAAGCTCGCCGGCAAGTTCGTAGTCCCGTTCGGGCACCGAGGCGCTGAGCTCTGCGGACGCCGGGCGATACAGCTTCGACGGCCGGCCGGATCCCGGCCCGGTCTTGCCGCCCACCCGCTTGAACTCCACCGCGAGGGCTCCCTCGTCCACCAGGCGATCGAGGTGAAAGGCGGCGGTGCTGCGGGGCATGCCGACGGCAGCGGCGGCGTCGTCGCGGCTGACCGGTGTGCCACTGCGCCGGACGAAGTCGAAGAGGGCTCGCCGCAGGGGGTCGCTCACCGCGGCAAGGGCGGACAGCCGGGCCGTCATCCGTTCGTTCACGATCCAACCCTAACTCTAAAAAGAAAGATCTTGACAAAAGAATCCGGACGCTTCTAAAGTCAGGAAAAGACGTTTTGGAAGGAACGATCATGATCAACTCAATGCCGAGTGTCACCGTCGCCGAGCGCGGTCGGCTGCGCCGGAACCCACAATGGCAGGCGTTCGTCCTGCTGCGGACAGCCTTCACCGTGGCGCCGATCGTGTTCGGGCTCGACAAGTTCTTCAACCTGCTCACGAACTGGCCGCGGTATCTGGCGCCCATCGTCACCGACGTGCTGCCGCTCACCGCCCAGCAATTCATGTACGCGGTGGGAGCGGTCGAGATCGTCGCCGGCCTCGCCGTGCTTTTCGCGCCGCGCTTCGGATCACTGCTCGTCACCGCGTGGCTTCTGGGCATCATCGTGAACCTGCTGCTCGTTCCCGGCTTCTTCGACGTGGCCCTCAGGGACTTCGGGCTGCTGCTCGCCGCTCTCGCGTTGAATCGGTTGGCCGTCTCCCGCGCCGCGGCGGCTCATCCGGAATAGGGTCGAACTGAGCTGAACTGAACCGAATCGAGAGCCGGACATGACCAGTCAAGAGAACTTCATCATCGTGGGCGGCGGGCTGGCCGGGGCCTCGGCCGCCGAGGCCCTTCGCGCGGGGGGATTCGAGGGGAGCATCCGGCTGTTCGCGGGCGAACGGCACCATCCGTACATCCGCCCGCCGCTCTCCAAGGACTACCTCAGCGGCAAGGACGCGATCGACACCGTCTTCGTGCATCCCCATGACTGGTACGGCGAGAACGGCGTGGAGGTCAGCACGGGCAGCCCCGTCGCCTCCCTCGACCCCGCCGCCCGCAGCGTGACGCTCGCCGACGGCGAACGCGTCGGCTACGACGCCCTGCTGCTCGCGACCGGTTCCACTCCTCGACGGCTCCCGATCGCCGGGGCCGACCTCGACGGGGTGCACTACCTGCGCACCATCGACGACTCGGAGGCCCTGCGCGCCGAGCTGCAGGACGGCGGAAGGCGGCTCGTGCTGATCGGCTCCGGCTGGATCGGCATGGAGGTGGCGGCGACCGCCCGCACCCTGGGGAACGAGGTGACGATCCTGGAACGGGAGGCGATCCCGCTCGCGGCCGCGCTCGGCGACGAGCTGGGCACGATGTTCGCCGAGATGCACCTCGAGCACGGGGTGACGCTGCGCCGACAGGTGGTGGTGGATTCGATCGTTGGAGCGGGCGGCCGTGTCACCGGTGTCGTGCTCGCCGATGGAGAGAGCATCCCGGCCGACCTCGTTCTCGTTGGGATCGGGGCGGTGCCCAACGTGGGGCTGGCGACGTCCGCCGGCCTCGAGACGGACAACGGGGTGCTGACGGATGCCGCGCTCCACACGAGCGACCAGCACATCTTCGCCGCGGGAGACGTGGCCAACGCGTTCCACCCCGTGATCGGACGGCGGCTGCGCAGCGAGCACTGGGCGAACGCGCTCGGCGGCGGGGCCGCCGCGGGCCGGTCGATGCTCGGCGAGACGGTGTCGTACGACGACATCCCGTACTTCTACACCGACCAGTTCGACCTCGGCATGGAGTACTCCGGCTACGGGCCGCTCACCACGGGAGCCACCGTCGTCTACCGCGGCGATCGGGCCAAGCGGGAGTTCATTGCCTTCTGGGTGGCCGACGGCAAGGTCGTGGCCGGCATGAACGTGAACGTGTGGGACGTGAACGAGGCCGTGCAGGGGATCATCCGTCGCGCGAACACGGTCGACCCGGCGAGGCTCGCCGACGAGTCCGTTCCGCTCGAGAGCCTCTAGCGTGCGGCGCGCCCTGGGAGCACGCTCGTTCGACTTCGACCGGCAGGTCGCGGTGATGGGGATCGTCAACCGCACCCCGGACTCGTTCTACGACCGGGGCGCGACCTTCGCCCTCGATCGCGCCGTGGAGGCGGCCCTCACCGCGGCATCCGATGGCGCCGACCTCGTGGACATCGGCGGCGTGCCGTTCGGTCGGGGACCGGTGGTGACCCTGGAGGAGGAGATCGAGAGGGTCGTTCCCGTCGTGGCCGCCATCCGCTCCGCCTCCGACGTGGTGATCTCGGTCGACACCTTCAATGCGGAGGTGGCCAAGCTCAGCATCGAGGCGGGCGCCGGCGTGATCAACGACACGAGCGGCCTGTACGACCCGCGGATGGCCGGGGTGATCGCCGAGACTTCGGCGACCCTCGTGCTCACCCACAGCCTCGCCCCGCCGCGCAGCGAGCCGCCGCGGCCCGAGTACCGCGACGTGACCGCCGAGGTGATCGAGTTTCTTCGTGATCGGGTCGAACGGGCCGTCGAATCCGGCGTTCCCCTCGAGAGGCTCATCATCGACCCGGGACACGACCTCAACAAGAACACCCTGCACTCCCTCGAGCTCACCCGGCGGCTCGAGGAGATCGTGGCGATCGGCCTGCCGACCCTGGTGGCCGTGTCGAACAAGGACTTCATCGGCGAGACCCTGGACCGGGAGAAGGACGGTCGGCTCGAGGGCTCGATCGCCGCCGCGGTGATCTGCATCATGAAGGGCGCGAGGATCGTGCGCATGCACAATGTGCCGGCGACGGTGGCGGCGGTGCGGATGACCGAGGCCGTGCTCGGGCTGCGGGAGCCCGCCTACCTGCGTCATAACATGGGCCGACCATGACTCGAATCGACAGGCTGTTGCCCCTGCCCGCCGCCGAGGTGAGCGACGAGGACCTCCTCGAGGCCTTCGGAGCCACCCCGGAGCGCTGGTTGCGCGTCAACTTCGTCTCGAGCGTCGACGGGGCGGCCACGGCCGGCGGCCTCTCCGGCGGACTGTCCGGGGCCGCGGACAAGAGGGTGTTCGAGCTGCTGCGGCGGCTGAGCGACGTGGTTCTGGTGGGGGCGGGAACCGTGCGTGCCGAGGGCTACGGGCCGATGCTGGTGAGCACCGAGTCCGCCGACTGGCGCACGGAACGAGGGCGGCCGGCGCATCCGGTGTTCGCGATCGTCACCGGTGCCCTCGATCTCGACCCCGCCTCGAGGATCTTCACGGCGGCGCCCGTGCGGCCGATCGTGGTGACGACCGAGCGCCCCACCGCCGAGCGGCGGGCGCGCTTCGAGTCGGTCGCCGATGTGGTGGTGGCTGGAGAGCGAACCGTGGATGTCGTGGCGATGGTCTCCGAGCTGGCCGACCGTGGCCTCGGGAGGGTGCTGAACGAGGGCGGGCCGTCGCTGTTCGGGGCGCTGCTTGCGGCCGACCGGGTGGACGAGCTGTGCCTCACCGTGAGCCCGCTGCTCGTGGCCGGCGACTCCGGCCGCATCGCGCGCGGGCCGCTCGAGGCCGCTCGCGACCTCAGCCTCGCGCAGGTGCTGCACTCCGAGGGCGCGCTGCTGCTGCGGTACCTGCGCGGGCATTGACGCGTCGCGTCAGGCGGCGAGGTTGTCGCTGTCCAGGATCGTGTAGCTGTACCCCTGCTCGGCGAGGAAACGCTGCCGGTTCTGGGCGAAGTCCTGGTCGACGGTGTCGCGGGCCACGAGGGTGTAGAAGTTGGCCGGCAGGCCGGACTCCTTCGGCCGCAGCAGCCGGCCGAGGCGCTGGGCCTCCTCCTGCCGGGAACCGAACGATCCGGAGACCTGGATGGCGACGGTGGCCTCCGGCAGGTCCACCGAGAAGTTGGCGACCTTCGACACCACGAGAATCTTCGTGACGCCGTCGCGGAACTCCTGGTACAGACGCTCGCGTTCCTCGATCGGCGTCGAGCCGGTGAGCTTGGGCGCACCCAGCGCCTCGGCGAGCATGTCGATCTGGTCGAGGTATTGGCCGATCACGAGGATGCGCTCGCCCTCGTGCTTCTTCACCAGCTCCTTCACCACCGAGAGTTTCGCCGGGGCGGTCGCCGCGAGCCGGTACCGCTCGTCGTCCGCGGAGGCCGCGTACTCGAGTCTCTCCTGCTGCGGCAGGTCGATCCGCACCTCGAAGCAGGATGCCGGGGAGATGAAGCCCTGGGCCTCGATCTCCTTCCACGGGGCGTCGAATCGCTTGGGCCCGATCAGGCTGAAGACGTCGCCCTCGCGGCCATCCTCGCGCACCAGTGTGGCGGTGAGGCCCAGTCGACGGCGGGCCTGCAGCTCGGCGGTGAGCTTGAAGACGGGCGCGGGAAGCAGGTGCACCTCGTCGTAGATCACGAGGCCCCAGTCGAGGGCGTTCAGTAGCGCGAGGTGGGCGTATTCGCCCTTCCGCTTGGCGGTGAGGATCTGGTAGGTGGCGATCGTGACCGGCTTCACTTCCTTCACCTGGCCGGAGTATTCGCCGATCTCGTCCTCGGTGAGGCTCGTGCGCCGCAGCAGCTCGCTGCGCCACTGCCGGGCCGAGACGGTGTTGGTGACGAGGATGAGCGTTGTGGTCTTCACCGTGGCCATCGCCCCGGCACCCACGAGGGTCTTGCCCGCGCCACAGGGCAGCACGACGACGCCGGAACCGCCGTCGACGAAGCTCGACACGGCCTGGTTCTGGTATTCGCGCAGCGACCATTCCCTCTCATCGAGGGCGATCTCGTGCGGGGTGCCCGGCGTGTAGCCGGCGAGGTCCTCGGCCGGCCAGCCGAGCTTCACGAGCTCCTGCTTCACCTGTCCGCGCGCCCAGGCCTGGATCTCGTACCGGTCGATCGCCGGTCCGCGTCCCTTCTGGTCGTCCGGCAGAAACAGCAGGGGGGCGATTCGCTTGGCCCGTACGATCTCGCTCAGCACCGCGGCATCCGTCGACCGCAGGATGAGGGTGCCGGCGTCGTCGCGCTCGATCACGAGCCGGCCGTAGCGGCCCACGGTCTCGCCGATGTCCACGATCACGCTCTGCGGGATGTCGAACTTGGAGTACTTCTCGAGCGTCGCCAGCATGTTCTCGGCGGTGTGGCCGGCCGCCCGGGCGTTCCACAGGCCGAGTCGGGTGATGCGGTAGGTGTGGATGTGCTCGGGTGCGCGCTCGAGTTCGGCGAAGACCGCGAGGTCGTGTCTGGCGTCCTCGGCGTCGGGGTGCGCCACCTCCAGAAGTACGGTTCGGTCGCTCTGCACGATCAGGGGACCCGCTGCCGTATTCACCCGACAAGCCTAGGTCACGGTGCTGGCAGCGCGGACGGCCCGACCGGACACAACCGGACAGTGCGCATAACTCCTGCAGAATTGTGCCGCGGGGTGCCCGGCGCCCGGGATTCCGGGGCGCCAACCGGTGGGCCAGAATTTCTGCCGGAGTTATGCGCCGCCGCTCGCCGGTGCGCCCTGGCGGCACCCACGGAAGGATGCCGAGCCGAACTCAGAGGGCTGGACCGAGGCCGGCGATGCTGGCGAGCGGCAGCGTGCGCTCGATCGCGGACTTCTTGTCCCGCCCGCGCAACCGCCCGCCGGCCACGCTCGTCGGCTCGAGCTGGTAATCGATCACCGAGCCGTTGGGCATGCTCACGCTCACTGTCAGCGCGGACCGCGCCTTGATGGCCACATCGAGCTGGCGGATGAGCCAGGCCTGGCCGGCCTCACCCTCCTCCGGCTCGCCGCCGAGCCGAAGGCGTTCGATCAGCGTCTCGACGGGGTTGACCGCCCCGGTGGCCGCCGACCGCGCGGTGCGCTGCCGCCGGAGCGCGATGATCTCCCCGGCCCCATCCTCCGCCGCGATCGGGTAGCGCGCATCGCTGAGCGACCAGAACACGACGTCGCGCGAGAACCGGCTCTCCAGGCGGCCGGCGTCGAGGCGGATGAGCCCGAGCGCTGACAGGTTCTGGTCGACCATGATCGTGCCGAGCAGGTGCTCGTCATCGGAGCGCAGATAGCTTCTCGCCTCGGTGCCCGGCGCATCGACCACGCCCACCCGAACCAGCCCGTAGCGGGCGGCGGCCTCGCCGACCAGGTAGTCGAGCGGCTGCGGGATGCCGGTGAGCGAGATGCTGCGCAGAAAGTCCAGGATCGACTCGGCGGTCTCGCCCGAGGCCATCGCGCGGTTGACGCTCGAGGTTGACACGCGGTAGCTGGAGGCCAGGGCGCGGCTCTCGGCGTCCGCGATCGACCGCAGCCGGGCATCCACCCGGGGGGTGAGCGGCCCGGGCGCCACGACCGAGAGGTCGTGCTGCAGGTACACCTGCTCCACCTCGGCGGGCAGCAGCGCCGCCATGGCGGTCGCCGCGTCGTCCAGTCCGTCGCCGAGCAGCAGGGAGCCGGGCCCGGTGGGGGCCTGGTTCGCGGTGATTCCGAGCAGCTCGGCGTCTCGCGTGTAGACCGTGATGCGTTCGTCCATCCAGTCGCCGCCCGCCGGGTACAACCAGTCGACGTAGCCCCGCAGCCCCTGGCCCCACACGGCGTGGGTGCGCTCGCCGAGGAGGGTGCGGATGTCGCCGGGCAGGTGACCGAACCAGGCTCCGGCGAGCACGGCCCAGCGGGCCCCGGAGGATTCGAGCAGCCAGGATGCGCCTGCCTCGGTGATCATCCAGGATCCGGTCTCGCGGGCCACCAGCTCGGCCCGGTCGGCCACCGCGAGGAGGTTGGCGACCGACTCGAGATCCACGGACATCGCGTTGGCGAGCCGTTTGCTGTCCGGAAGGGCCACCCCGCCCTTGGCGAGTTCGCGGGCCGGATCGCGTTCGATCTCGACGAGCAGCTCGGTGATCGCGGTCGTGGCGGCGAAGGCGCGTTCGGCGCCCAGCCGGTCGATGAACCTGCGATCCACGTCTGGCACGGGTTCGAGCGCGGCCGGCGGGGTCGCGAAAGCGAGGTCGGCGAGGCCGGGGAGGCCGAACGCCGGCCACGATCGCAGCTGCTCGCGCACGCTGTCGTAGGGGGCGACCGTCAGCGGGTGCTCCTCGAGCAGCAGCATGGCGCGCGCCTTGTCCGAGCGTTCGACGATCACCTCGAGGGTGGGGGCGCTGCCCGCGATCGACGACAGGAGCGCCTCGACCCTTGCGGCGTCCGGGGCAGCTCCGGCCTCGTCGGTCAGTTGGCCGGCGGCCGCGAGCACCGCGAGGGTCTGCCGGTCAAGCCGGGTCAGGGTCTGCTGGATCGACGTGCGGTCGAGAAACGCCTCGGCGAGGTCGAAGAAGTCCTTGATTCCGGCGGTGCCGACGCCGCGGTCGTTCATCGCCCGCGCGAGTTCCGCATCCGGCATGGCGCGGAGCCGTGAGGCGAGCGACAGGGTGTTGCTCATGGGCCCTCAATGTGAGTCGATGTCCGGCGGCGTCGCCGGGCGGTTGGGCTAATTCTTGGACTTGGGTCGTGGCTTCGGCTTGGCCGACCGCTCGGCCTCGAGCTGGGCCCTGGCCTCCGCACTGCGTCGGCGGGCGCTGATCACCGTGAGTGCCACGATGAGCAGGATTCCCAGCGGAAGTCCGATGAGCGGCAAGACCCCGAAGATCGGCCAGATGGATTTGGCTCCGGCCGCGGCGGCGATGAGAACCCCGATGAGGTCGAGGATCGCGACGGCAATCACGGCCACGATCATGTACGCGAGCACACGTTCGTTACGATGAATGGTCACTGGGGTTTCTTTTGCCACAGTGACAAGGATAAGGCCCCCCGACTGCCCGTAGGCTTACAGCTAGGTCTAAGCGAAAGAGGTATTGCCATGCCAACCGGCAAGGTCAAATTTTACGACGACGAGAAGGGCTTCGGCTTCATCAGCTCCGATGATGGCCAGGAAGTCTTCCTGCACGCGTCCGCCCTCCCAGCGGGAACCACGGTCAAGGCCGGAACCAAGCTCGAGTTCGGCATCGCCGACGGCAAGCGGGGAGCCCAGGCGCTCTCGGTCCGGGTGTTGGAGGCTCCGCCGAGCCTCGTCAAGCTGAGCCGCAAGCCGGCCGACGACATGGCTGTCATCATCGAAGACCTCGTCAAGCTCCTCGACGGCGTCGGCACGAACCTCAAGCGCGGTCGTTACCCCGACAACAAGCACGGCAAGACGATTGCCGCCATGTTGCGCAAGGTCGCGGATGAGCTCGATGCCTGAGTTGGACACAGTGCCTGAGTCGACCGCCGCGACACCGGCCGACTTCGAACTGGGCCGCACGGCCCTGCTCGAGATCACCTCTGCCGCCTCGGTGGGCGCACCGGCCGGGTCGATCGACCTGGGCGACGGCGTCGTCACCGTCTACTTCGACACCCTGCTGGCCGGTTACCCCGGCTGGCGCTGGACGGTGAGCATCGCGCACGTCGACGGCGAGGCGAGCGCGCTCGAGACCGAGCTCACCCCCGGCGACGACGCGCTGCTGTCGCCGGCCTGGATTCCGTGGGTGGATCGTCTCGCCGACCTTCAGGCGGCCGAGGCCGACGAGTCGGACGACGACGAAGACGAAGACGAAGACGAAGACGAAGACGACGACGAAGACGAAGACGAAGACGACGACGACGACCTCGGCAGCGATGTGCTGCACGGCGGGGATCTCGACGGCGTCGACATCGACGAGGCCGTCGACCCCGAGCTGGGCAACTCCCTCGACGACCACATCGAAGACGACGACGAGCTCGAGCTAGGTGTGACGCCAGTTGGTGTAGAGGATTCCGACGAGTCCGAGGGCGATTCCGACGACGCAGGTCCACAGCCAGAGGCCGTTGCCGGCGGCGAGGAGTGGCCCGAGTACGGCCAGGAGCACGACAAGAGCTACTAGCCACAGGCTCACGCCCACGAGCATCGCCTTGCGGTCGTCGGTCTTCACCGGCGACGGATCCGGCCGGCGCTCGGAGTCCTTCAGCCAGAGCCGCACGGGCTAGAGGCCTTCCACGACGAACTCGATGCACGCGATCAGCTTGCGCACGTCATCCGGGTCGATCGCGGTGAAGGTGGCCACGCGCAGCTGGTTGCGTCCGAGCTTGCGGTACGGCTCGGTGTCGACGATCCCGTTGGCGCGCAGCGTCTTGGCGACGGCCGCGGCATCCACCGACTCATCGAAGTCGATCGTCACGACCACCTGCGAGCGGTGCTCCGGGTTCTGCACGAACGGGGTGGCGTACTCGGTGGCGGTCGCCCAGTCGTAGAGGGCGGATGACGACTCGGCCGTGCGCGCGCTGGCCCACTTCAGGCCGCCGTTGCCGTTGATCCAGTCGATCTGGTTCTCAAGCAGCAGCAGCGTGGACAGGGCCGGGGTGTTGAGGGTCTGCTTGAGGCGCGAGTTGTCTACGGCGTTCTTCAGGCTGAGGAACTCGGGAATCCAGCGCTCGCTCGCCGCGATGCGCTCGACGCGTTCGAGGGCGGCGGGGGAGAAGAGTCCGAGCCAGAGGCCACCGTCTGAGGCGAAGTTCTTCTGCGGGGCGAAGTAGTAGACGTCGGCCTGCGACGCGTCGAAGTCGATGCCGCCGGCCGCGCTCGTGGCATCGATCACGGTGAGGGCGCCGGAGTCCCCGGCGACGCGGGTGACCGGCGCCATGACTCCGGTGGAGGTCTCGTTGTGCGGCCAGGCGTAGACGTCGATGCCCGAGGCGACCTCCACCTCGCTGCGCGACCCGGCCGGGGCGTCGATCACGCGGGGTGCCTTGAGGAACGGGGCGGATGCGGCCTGGGCGAACTTGGCGCCGAATTCACCGAAGGTGAGGTTCTCGCTGCGCTTCTCGATCAGCGAAAAGGCCGCGGCATCCCAGAAGGCGGTGGACCCGCCGTTGCCGAGCACGACCTCGTAGCCGTCCGGGATGCTGAACAGGTCGGCGAGGCCGGCCTGCACCCGGCCGACGAGGTTCTTCACCGGCGCCTGGCGATGCGAGGTGCCGATGATGGCGGCCCCGGCACCGGCGAGGTAGGCGAGCTGTTCCGGCCGAACCTTGGACGGCCCGCAGCCGAAGCGTCCGTCGATGGGCAGGAGGTCGGTGGGGATCGTCAATTCCGGCATGTCGCCAAGTCTATTGCCGCCGTTTCGCCGCCCGTGGCTCAGGAATTCTGCCGACCGAGCGCAGGTTAGGCTTACCTGAGATGCACGCACGAGCTGGAGGCGACGATGACCGATCTCATTGACACCACAGAGATGTATCTGCGCACCATCTACGAGCTCGAAGAAGAGAACATTTTTCCCCTGCGCGCGCGCATCAGCGAGCGGCTCGGGCACTCCGGCCCCACCGTCTCGCAGACTGTGGGACGGATGGAACGAGACGGCCTCGTCGTGGTGGAGGGCGACCGCCACCTGGCGCTCACTCCGGAGGGCCGCAGCAAGGCCGTGCACGTGATGCGCAAGCATCGCCTGGCCGAGCGGCTCCTCGCCGACGTGATCGGCCTGGACTGGACCCTCGTTCACGAGGAGGCCTGCCGCTGGGAGCACGTGATGAGCGAGTCGGTGGAGCGACGCATCATCGAGCTGCTTGAGCATCCCACCCACTCGCCGTACGGCAACCCCATCCCGGGACTCGACGAGCTGGGCGACCACGCGGTCGGCCAGTTCTCCGACGGCGTGGTGAATATCGTCAACTTCGTTCTCGGGGCGGTCGGACCGGTGCGGGGCGTCATCCGTCGCCTGGGCGAGCCGGTGCAGTACGAGGTGGAGTTGCTTGAGCAGTTGCGCGCGGCCGGCGTAATGCCGGGTGCGAAGGCGAGTTTTTCGGCGGCCGGCTCCTACGTTCTCGTCGAAGTCGAGGGGCACGAGGACGGTCTCGAGCTGCCGAACGAGGTCGCCATTCACGTCTACGTGGGCATCTGATTCTCCCCAACTGGTGAACGCAAGGTGACAAAAGGGTAACGGTCCCGTAGCCTAGGCAGGTCCACACCACCCGAAACGCGGTAACTGGGCCCGGAACTGCAACGTCTCACATCCAACCTGCAGCCTCCGAGAATGCACTCGATGAGCGAAAGGGATGGGGCGACTGCCTAGAGTCGTCGGGACGCAGGAGTCGAACTCTTGACCGAACTAGAACCACGCGGAACGTCGCACGAATTACCCGCCAAGCTCGAAACCCCGGCCAGGCAGAAGAATCTTTCGCGCCTCCGCCACCGCGGCGGCCCGCTGAAGCTCGTGATCATCGCCGTCTCGACCGGCCTCATCGCCACTCTCGCGATCCCGGCCTACGCCTCCAACGAGAGCGCGGATGCCCGCAATACCGCCGCGGTCACCGAGCAGCTCAACTTCGTGCACGCGAACGCGCAGACGCTCAACGTGACTCCCGCCGTGGCCGTCGGCGCCGTGGAGCGCGACGCGTACACCGCCACCTCCGCGGTGAAGATCGCGGCCGCCAAGGCCACCGTCAAGACGGTCGCCGCCACACGCGGAACGGCCATCAGCCCCGGACTTCCCTCGTTCAGCCTCGACGGCATCTTCGCCGAGGGCATGAAATACGTCGGAACGCCGTACGTCTACGGGGGGTCGACGCCGGCCGGCTTCGACTGCTCCGGGTTCGTGCTCTTCCTCTACTCGCACGTGGGCATCAGCCTCGCCCACAACGCCCGGGTGCAGGGGCAGTCCGGCACCGTCATCTCCCAGGCGGATGCCCGCCCCGGCGACCTGGTGATCTTCTACGGCGGAGCCCATGACGGCATCTACGCCGGCAACAACATGGTGCTCGACGCGCCCAAGCCCGGAGGATCGGTGGGTGTCCGCGCGATCTGGACCTCCGACGTCTTCTTCGTGCGCCTCGGCATCTAGCCACCTGTCTTAGCTGCCTCCTCCCCGTCCCGGTGCTGCACCGGCCCTTCCCGGTCATCCGTCAGTAACTGCTGGCTGGGGCCGCTGAGCGAGCACTTAGTGACGGTTGAGTGGCGCTGCCGCTTTGCTGCGCGTTCCCCTCCCGGTCATCCGTCAGCAAACTGCTGGCTGGGGCCGCTGAGCGAGCACTTAGTGACGGTTGAGTGGCCCTGCCGCTTTGCTGCGCTCCTCCGTCCCGGTCATCCGTCAGTAACTGCTGGCTGGGGGCGCTGAGCGAGCACTTGGTGACGGTTGAGTGGCAGCGGAGCGCCCCGCCGCGAGCTAACGGCTGGTTAACGGTTGGCGGTCCGGCGCGCCAAGGCTCAAAAGCGCCAAAATTCTGGGTTACCCTTAGATTCTTGCAATTCTGAGAGTTGATTTTTCGGGAGAGCCGATGTCAGGAACGAGAGCCATCCAATCCGTGGATGCGCGCGCGCTCTTTTTCATACGGCACTGCAGTCAGCGGCGCGTGGTCACCCTCGCGCCATCGAGTTAGGCACTGTCTTCGACAGTGCCTTTTTTATTGGCCGCGTTCTCCGAACTCTCAGATAGTCAGGGTGCATCGAACTGCCTGGAAGCCGTCCAGGCGTTTTCGAAAGGATGAGAATGCGCACGCTGGTCCTCAACGCGGGCTTTGAGCCCCTCGCCGTGGTGTCCTTCAAGCGAGCACTCGTGCTCGTGATGAATCAGAAGGCCACGATCATCGCGGCGGACGCCGAACATCCGGTCTGGGGCTCGTCCGGCTCCTACGATCGCCCGTCGGTGATTCTGCTCACCCGTTACGTGCGCATTCCCTCGACGAGGCTGATCCCGGTGAGTCGCCGCGGGGTGCTGCGCCGGGACGGGCAGCGCTGCGCCTACTGCGCCGGCTCGGCCAACACGATAGACCATGTGATGCCCCGTTCGCGCGGTGGCCAGGACTCGTGGGAGAACCTCGTTGCCTGCTGCCTGCACTGCAACAACGCCAAGGGCAACCGCACGCCGAGCGAGATGGGCTGGAGCCTGCGGGTGCGGCCGAAGCCGCCGCACGGCACGGCGTGGCTGGTGCGCGGGGTGGAGCGCGCCGAGGAGCAGTGGGAAGAGTTCCTGGCGCCCGCCGCCTGACAGCCGCGCGCGCCCCCACCCGCTAAACTCGTTGAGCCAGCCTCTGTAGCTCAATGGAAGAGCAGTTCCGTCCTAAGGAAACGGTTGGGGGTTCGAGTCCCTCCAGGGGCACCTCCAATTCGCCAACAAAATTGCTGGTCAGGGGCTCGTTTTGGATCTCGGATGGCCCGTCACATCGGGTTTTGCCCACATTTTGCCCACACTCGAGACGGCGCAGATTGTGCTCACGTCGACCATTGGCTGGCGCGGATCGTCGGGATGGAGCGCGATCACCCGCGAGCTGTTGGCTTTGCCCTGGTGTCTCTGTTTGTCGATGGTCGCTGCGACGCGACGCGTTTCTCATGAGATGAATGTTCGTCAGACTCGCTCAACTTGCAAGTAGCTTGAGTCGAGCAAGCGGACATGGAGGCAATACATGGGAGATGTGCCCGAGACGATTCTCGAGATTGTGATCCGCGAGGCGGAGGATGTGGTGAGTCTTGTCGGAATTCACGCGGGATATGAGGACGGCACATGGCGCTTTGATGCACTGACGTTCGACCTCATTGCGTGGGCTACAGATTGGATCCTCACCCCCGAGGAGTTGCGCGGATTCGGTCAAGCCAACTCCGTTGCTCTTCTCCAAAAAGCACTGAGTCGGATGTACATCACCGAAAAGTACCAACGCCGCGGCGAGATTGGTGAACTGCTTCTTCACATTATTCTTCGCCGGTTCATGGAGAGCGAGAAAGTGATATCTCGTCTGTACTTCAAAGACGCGGCGAACGACACCGTCAAGGGCTTTGACGCGGTGCACGTCGTGGAACTTGCGACTTCGAGTGCCGATTCACCCAGCCTCGAGCTTTGGTTGGGCGAATCGAAGTCTACAAGGACAGCACCGCGGCGGCCAAGGCCGTGATTGATGAGCTGAAGCTCCACTTGAGTAGCGGATATTTGCGAAGCGAGTTTGCGGCGATTAGCGACAAGATACCCGTTGGTTGGAAGCACGAAGCGACGATCCGCGCATTGCTCGCGCGCCGCGTGTCTTTGGACGAGGTATTCGAAAGCGTGGTGATACCCGTATTTATCACATTCGATAGTGACGTCTCGTTGCGGCATGTCGCAACTACCGACGCATACCTTTCGGACATTCGCGCACAACTCACGGACGAATGGAACGACTTCAAATTGACACTGGCTAAGACGGAACTGCCGCGGAAGGTGCGCGTTGAACTGATTCTGATGCCAATGGCGTCAAAAAGGGAGCTAATTGATGCCTTCGACAGGAGGTTGAAGTCATGGCAGGGGACATTGATAGCCTGAAGGAAAGGCTCGGCCAGGCAGATTTTCGTGACGGCTCGTTTTCGCTACTCGCTGACATTGCGGAGATGGTATCGAACGAAGGACGAACCGCGGAAACGATCGATCTGGTCATCCGCGCACTTGATCGCGCAGATCAGTTCTCTGGCGAGAAGGGATTCCTATTAGCGCTAGCTCGTGACCACGGTCTTTTCCCCTACATTTTGGACCTTGAGGGTCGGCCGTCGTCCGCTGAGTTGGCATTGCGCGACGCGATCGCCATGGAAATGCACCGTCCTGAGGGACTGGAAGATGTCGTCTTCCATTCGGTTCAAGCGCAGGTATATCAGCGGCTGCTAAATAGAGAAAACGTGATCCTTTCCGCGCCCACCAGCTTCGGGAAGAGCCTGATTGTGGATTCCCTAATAGCGACCGACAACTATCAAAACATCGTGATCATCGTGCCAACGATTGCGTTGATGGACGAGACCCGAAGGCGGCTCAGCAGGTTCGGAAATTACAAGATAATTACCCATCCCGGACAAAGCTTCGAAGCCAAAAACCTCTTCGTCCTGACCCAGGAGAGATACTTCGCCCTTGAAGGTACTCCACCCGTCGACTTGTTCTTCATCGACGAGTTCTACAAACTGTCCGATGAGGGCTCGAACGATACGTTAACTGGTCGATCAGCGCTGCTGAACCAAGCGTTGCGGAGGTTACTAGGGACGGGCGCGCAGTTCTATCTCGCCGGACCCACTATTCGAGCTTTGGATCACCTACTTCCGGCTAACATCACGGCGGCCTTCATTCGAACTGACTACGCAACGGTGGCTGCAGACACTATTCATCTCTCTGGTGCGAACGACGATCAACGTCGAGCGGAGATTGAGCGTGTTCTTTCTGAAACCACTGAACCAACGCTGATCTATTGTCAGAGCCCCAAGCGTGTGCGGGAGGTTATGAAATGGCTAACTGATTCGGCGAGTAATCGGCAGTACGGGCCAGGCATGTCGCTCGCTGCAGATTGGATTTCAGCGAACTACAGTCCGCAATGGAGTCTGCCGAATGGACTGAGGCGGGGAATTGGAGCCCACCACGGGCGATTGCCTAGATGGCTGGCACAGGCAGTAGTTGAAGGCTTCAACAACGGCGACCTGGGAGTTCTGGTCTGTACAAACTCGCTGATTGAGGGTGTGAATACGCGCGCAAAAAGCATAATCATTCTCGATAAGAAGATTGCTAACAGCGCCTATGACTATTTTACTTTTGCGAACATTCGAGGCCGCGCCGGCCGGATGCTGAAGCATTTCATCGGGAAGATCTACCTCTTCCACCCGGAGCCAGATGGCCCGCTCCCCGATATTGACATTCCCGGAATCACGCAGAGTGACGCGGCGCCCAGCTCGCTTCTCTTGTCAATACAGGAGGACCAGCGCACGGAGCGTACGCGCGAGCGGCTCAAGACCATTACGGAACAGTCGACGCTCTCCCAAGCGATGTTGATTCAGAATCTAGGCGTTGAGCCTGAAGCGCAAATTGAGCTCGCTGAGTATCTGTTCACGGCGCCCAAAGAAACACTGGCCAGCTATCAATGGGACTCTGCATACCCTAAATACGAGCAACTGAAGGCAGCAATCAAGTTGATTTGGGATTTCATACCCCCCGACAACTCCCGCAATCACGGAGCCCGATCGTCCGATCAGCTAACCCTTTTCGTCAACAAAGTTGCCACCGCCGATGGCGATATCAAGGCGGTAATCGACATCTTCACGGAAAATCCTGATCGGTGGGGAGCCGGCGAATCAGCCGATGACCGTATCGAGACCGCTTTCGATTTTCTAAGGTTTTGGGTTGACCACAATCTGCCCGCTCTGCTGCGTGCCCTGGATGGCATCGTGAAGGAAGTTCTCCCTCGCAGGGGCATGGCGCCAGGGAACTTCCTCGGGTACGCCGCTCGGGTCGAATCAGGTTTCCTCCCGCCGATGCTGATGTCGTTGGAAGAGTTTGGGATTCCTGTCCAAGTTTCGCGAAAGCTTTCTTATCGCCTCCCTAGGTACGACACTCTGGATGAATTGATCGCGAATCTGAAGAACATGGATCCTGATCTGCTCACAAGGCTTGATCGCTTTGAGGAGGGACTAGTCATTCGGGCGCTTCAAACGATGTAGGCGGCAAAGGGTGTTTTGCCGGCAGCTTGCGAGAGTGTTCGAACGGAATCAATTCGTGGAGCATGCCAAGAGTGCCCCTCGAGTCGATTCTTGACTTCGCGATATCCAGTGCTTCCGCAACGGCATCCAGATCATCGTCAAAGAGGTCAGCATAAGTGTCGAGCGTCATTGCGGCGGAAGCGTGCCCGAGCATCCGCTGCACGGCCTTCACGTTGGCGCCGGCCGAGATCGCGAGCGACGCGGCAGTATGGCGAAGGTCGTGCACGGTGAGTCCCTGAGGGAAGTCTTGGTCGATCACGGAGGACCGCCGGCGGGCTCCGGCGAACCAGCCATCCTTGGGAGTGGGCGTCGGGATGTAGTCGTCGCCGGATCCGAAGACCAGTTGATCCCGGCGCTTGCCTTCGCACTACTTCGCGAGCGGCTCGGCCAGGAACGCGGGGAACGGAACGCTGCGCGCCTCGTGGCTCTTCGGGGAGCCGGGGAAGATCGTCCCTCGCACGTTGACAGCGTTCGCCTCCACGCGCACGCGACGGCGTTGCATGTCGACGCTGCGAACTCGCAGGCCGACCGCCTCGCCCCAGCGGAGTCCGGTGTAGGCGAGGAAGAGCACGAGCGTGCCGTTCGCACGCGACTGGTCGGCGAGCAGCTGCACCTGGGTGTGGCTGAGGTAGTGGCGCGCCTTGCCGGCCTTGCGCGGGAGGTTGACGCCGCGGGCCGGGTTGGTCGGGAGCCGGCGGTCGCGCACCGCGATGTCGATGATGCCCGCGAGCACGCCATACGCGCGGATGACGACGGTCGCGCTCTTGGTCGCGGACAGCTCGCTCACCCACTTCTGCACCTCGCTGTGACGGATCTCGCCGAGCACGCGCGATCCCCACTTGGGCTGCACGTGCACGCGCCAGGCGACTTCGATCACGGCGAACGAGCTCGGCTTGAGGTGCGATTGAGCCTTGACCCAGGGCACTCCGAGCGTCTCGATGGTGATGCGCGAGGCGGTGGCATCGATGAACTCACCGATCGCCATCTTCACCTCGGTCGAGGCGAGGAAGAGCTCGGCGTCCCGCTTCGTGCGGAAGCCGCGCTTGTCCGTCTGCGAGTGGCCCGGCTTGCGGAACCGCACCCGATATCGCTTGCCCATGGCGGTCTCGTAGGCCGTGATCGAACCCATCGTCACTCCGATCTACTCGAGCTCGGCACCAGAGTAAAACGGACGACCGACGCCGGGTGGATGCGGGC